>DASWQQ010000173.1:0-30701 GCA_036403615.1 Candidatus Dormiibacterota bacterium
TCGGGCGCCGGCCGGTCGGTAGTTCATCTCAGCGGAGCCCAGGACCGGGCCCCGCTTCGCCCGCTGGCCGAGGCCGGCCTTCGAACCGGTGTCTTCCATCCGCTTCAGACCTTCCGCCGTGGACCGGAAGCGGCTGAGAACGTTGCTGGAAGCTACGTCGGGATCGACGCCGATCCGCCGCTGCGCGAGCAGCTCGGCGCGCTGGCTACAGACATAGGCGGTCATGCCTTCGACCTGAGAGGCATCGATCGCGCCCTGTACCACGCCGCTGCGGTCTTTGCTGCCAACTATCCGGTGATGCTCCTGGCGGAGGCGGCCCGACTCGCCGCCAGGGCCGGCCTCGATCAGGAGACTGCCCGTAACGGCATGACGCGGCTCCTCGCCGGCGCGGTTGCCAACCTGCGGCAGACCACTCCGGAGGAGGCGCTCACCGGTCCGGCCGTCCGCGGCGATCTGGGCACGATCGAGCGTCACCTGGCAGCGCTGGCCGGCGATCCCGAACTGCAGGGTCTCTACCGGGCACTCGCCGAGCGCGCCATGAAACTGGCGGAGAAACACAAGGAGGCCGCGGCATGAGTACCACTGTTCGGGACCTGCGCAAGTGGAAGAGCGAGGCAACCCGCTTCACCATGCTGACGGCGTACGACTACACAACCGCCCGCTGGCTCGAGCGAGCCGGCATTCCGGTTCTACTCGTGGGCGACAGCCTGGGCGGCACCATGCTCGGCTATCCCGACACGCTCAGCGTGACCATGGACGACATGGTTCGCCATGCGGGTGCCGTGGTCCGCGGCGCCCCCGGCGCACTGGTGATTGGAGACATGCCCTTTATGAGCTACCACGCCGGCGCTGAAGACGCGATCAGGAATGCCGGCCGTTTTCTGCAGGAGGCGCGCGTGCAGGCGATCAAGATGGAAGGAGGGGGGCGGGTGATCGACTACACCAGGCAGCTGACCGCCATGGGCATCCCGGTGATGGGCCATCTCGGCCTTACTCCCACCTTTGTGAACCAGTTCGGCGGGTTCAGGGTGCAGGGTCGAAGTGACGAGGGAGCCGAGCAGATCCTTGCCGATGCCAGAGCCCTGGAGGAGGCGGGGGCCTTCGCGGTCGTCCTCGAGGGGGTTCCGAGCGCGCTTGGCAAGCGAGTAACCGAGGCTGTCAGCATTCCGACCATCGGGATCGGCGCCGGGCCCGCCTGCGACGGCCAGGTACTCGTCATCCAGGACCTTCTCGGTCTGAACCCGGACCATGTCGCCAGGTTCGTCCGTCAGTACGCCCAGCTTGGCGAGGAGATCGCGGCCGCCGCCCGTCGCTTCAGCGATGACGTCCGAAGCGGTGCATTTCCCAGCCCCGAGCACGAGTACGCCTCCCGCTAGACCTGTCATCGAGTCGGCCGCCGCCATGCAACAGCAGGCGTTCAACTGGCTCAAGTCCGGGGACGAGATCGGCTTCGTGCCTACCATGGGTGCCCTGCATGCCGGCCATGACGCGCTTGTTGAGCGAGCCCGGCGCGAGAACCGCAGGGTGGTCGCCAGCATCTTCGTAAATCCCCGCCAATTCGGCCCCCAGGAGGACTTTCACCGTTACCCACGTCCCATCGAAGCCGATCGGGCAAGGCTCGAGGCGCTCGGAGTAGATGCCGTCTTCCACCCCCCGGTGGAACAGATCTACCCTCCAGCCTTCCGCTCCTCCATCGACCCGGGCCCGCTGGGAACCGTCCTCGAGGGTGCCAGCCGGCCCGGGCACTTCGCCGGCGTCCTGACTGTGGTCTTGAAACTCTTCGAAATCGTTCGCCCGACCCGGGCCTACTTCGGCCAGAAGGACTTCCAGCAGGTGGTCCTGATCCGCCAGCTGGTCCGCGATTTTTCTCTTCCAGTCCGCGTCGTCGGCTGCCCCACGGTGCGGGAGCCTGACGGGCTGGCGATGAGCTCCCGCAACGCTTACCTGGACCCGGGCCAGCGCCAGGTAGCTCCGGTTATCCGGCGGGCGCTGGCTGCGGCGGCCGGCCAGTTTGTCGAGGGGGAGAGGGATCCGGCGCGGCTCGAAGCCAGTGTTCGCGCCACGCTCAGCGAGGCGGCCGGCGCCGAGATCGATTACGTCTCAGTCATCGAAGAGAGCACGCTCAGTCGTACCGAGTTAGCTCAACCCGGCAATATAGTCGTGGTCGCTGTTAAACTGGGCACAACTAGATTGATCGACAACGTCGTCTTGGGAGCGGAGAGCTTCTGAGTGCCAATGGGCGCTCGAAGCAAAAGGGGCGAGCAACAGGTCCAAAAGCAAAGGCAAAGCCGTCCGTCAAAGTGGCACGCCCTCGGGCCGCGAGTCCGGTAAAAAAGCCCAGCGCAGCGGTCGCCAGGACGGCCGCCACGATTCGACCTGACCGTAAGTCGGCCCCGACGCCGGCAACGTCAGAGGCCCCCGCTTTGCTGGGCGGGCCGGCCGAGATCGAATCGCCCGCTCCGGTCGCCGCCCCGGTGGCGGTCCAGCCGCCCCTACCTCCGGGCGTCCCGACCATGCCTTTCCCCCGGCCCACCATCCTCGGACTGGGCTCACCCTGGCGGACGGCCGGGCGTCCCCCCGGGATGCCCCCTCGGCCGGCAACACCCCCGCCGCCCCCGGTGCCGGTTGCTAAGCCGTCTCCGCCTCCCGTCATCACCATGCGGTTTCCCATCAGTGCTGTCGACCGGCTGATCAAGGAGGCCCTGGCGGAGGATATCGGCGACGGTGACCTGACCACTCAGACCCTCTTCCCGGGCAAGGTCAAGGCTCGCGGGAAGCTGATCGCCAACGAGGACGGCGTGCTCTGCGGCCTGCCGATCTTCAAGCGGGTCTTCGAATTGGTCGACAAGAACATCACATTCGAAGCCCGCGCCACCGATGGCACCGTGCTGGCCGGCGGCCAGCTGGTCGCCCGCGTCTCGGGTCCCGCCACCACCGTGCTCCAGGCTGAGCGGACGGCGCTCAACTTCCTCCAGCACCTATCCGGGATTTCAAGTCAGACGGCGAAGTTCGCGAACGCCGTCAAGGGCACCAAGACGCGCATCCTGGACACCCGCAAAACCACCCCTGGTATGCGTTTCCTGGAGAAGTACGCGGTCGAGGTGGGCGGCGGTATGAGCCACCAGAAGGGCCTCGCCGATCGCCTGATCGTCACCGAATCCCACCTTGCCCTGAGTGACGGGGTGGCGACGGTAGTTCGGTCGCTCAAGAAGGCGGTTCCCGGCAAGAGGATCGAGTTGACGGTGAGCAACATGCAGGAGTTGGAGCAGGCTCTTACGGCGAAGGTCAACGTCCTTCTTCTGGACAACTTCCCGCCGGGCCAGGTTCGTCAGGCGATCGCCCTGGTCCAGGGTCGCGCCAAGGTCGAGGTTTCTGGCAAGATCGCCCTCGACAACGCCCGCGCCTACGCCCTGGCCGGGGTCGACTATATCTCCGTCAGCCAGCTGACCCAGTCGGTCAAGGCCTTCGACTTCAGCTTCCGCGTCGCGCGCTAACCGCCGGAAGCGGTGATCCGAAGTTAGAGGTTAGTGGTATACCGGCGCGCTGGCAACCTCGGCAGGTGCCTGGCGGCGCCGGCGCCGGCGAGCTTCGAGCGCCCTCAGCGTGTAGCGGTAGCCCTCGTCGAGGTAGGAGGCGGTCAGGCCAAAGTCCATCGAGTGCTTGAGGAAGCCGGCGCTCGGTCGGAGGTGGACGATTTCGATCGAGCGCCCCATCTGCTGGATGGTCCACTGGGTCCGGTGCTGGGCTGCCACCTGGAAGGTGTGGTCGACGATCGCGTTCATGGAGGCGAGCGGTGCTGGCAGCTGGCCGGCATAGCCGGAGTCGAGGATGAAGATCCGCCGGGCGCCAAGCTCGATCGCGGTGTCCAGGCCGGTCGGGTCGACCATGCCGCCGTCAACGTGCTGGTGCTCGCCGATCGTCACCGGGGGAAAGATTCCCGGAATGGCCGAAGATGCCAGCACGGCGGGGGCCAGCGGCCCACTCGAAAAAACCGCCTTTTGGCCGGCGGTCAGATCGATGGCCACCACGTGAAGCGGTACCGCCAGATCTTCGAAGTCATGCGCTCGCAGGTGCTGGCTGATCAGGCGCGACAGGCCACTTCCTTCGTAAAGTGAGGGACGCCGCCGCATCATGTTGCGGGCTGCCCGCCACCAGACCATGTCGAGCGTCTGCCGGCTTACCTGGCGCCAGACCTCGTCCAGCTTTTCGACCCACTCCAGCTCCGGGCGGTGGGCCAGCCAGGCTCCGTTCCATGCCCCGATCGAGACTCCCACGACGAGATCGGGGCGGATACCGTGCTCCAGCAGGGCACGCAACATACCAACCTGCAGGGCGCCGCGCGCGCCACCGCCTGAGATGGCGAAAGCCGTCTTCTCGCGACGCCAGTGGATCATGCTTACTGTCCAGTTTAGGCAGCCACCTGCAGTTCGTCCATCGCCGAGATCGAATGCTAGGACTGAACTCGCACCGATTGCTATACTTCGAGGTGACTCGCGCCTCTGCTTACAACTTGACGACCAACGAGTTCCAATAAGAAAAGGTGGTGCCCACTGGATTGTCTGATTTTGAGTCTTCCCAGGATTATTCGGATTCGCAGGACGGAGCCTCGGAATCCATGGCAACGACCATGGAAGAGTACCTCGATCAGGAAGAGGCTTCCAGCAAGCGCCTAGCCCACGGCGACATCATCGACGGCGTCGTCGTCAGGGTCGATCCGGATGAAGTTCTGGTCGATGTCGGCTCGAAATCAGAGGGCGTTATTTCCAGCCGCGAGCTGGGAACCAAGGAAGCCGGGACGCCCGACCTCCAGTCCGGCGA
The DNA here is from genome assembly GCA_036403615.1 of Candidatus Dormiibacterota bacterium. Classification (GTDB taxonomy): domain Bacteria; phylum Chloroflexota; class Dormibacteria; order CF-121; family CF-121; genus JALYYC01. Next base: position 4,819 of record DASWQQ010000173.1, read on the forward strand.
CCGCATCAAAGTCTTCGTCCTGCAACCCGAAAATGAGGACGGCAACGTCGTCCTTTCTTTGCGTCGTGCCCGGGCCGAATCGGTCTGGCTGAAGGCGCAGGACAAGCAGGTCTCCGGCGAGCTGATGGAGGCAGAGGTCCGCGAGCAGAACAAGGGCGGGTTGATCGTCAACATCCTCGGCCTGCGGGGCTTCCTGCCGACCTCCCAGGTCTCCCGTACCCACAGCGCCAACCTCCAGGAGCTGGTCAACCAGCGCATCGGCGTCAAGATCCTCGAGGTGAATCGCAAGCGCAACCGGCTGATCGTCAGCCAGAAGGCCGCCTTCGACGAGGACCGGGCCCGCCAGCGCACCGAGCTCTTCGACCGGCTGAAGGTCGGCGACGATGTCCGCGGCAAGGTCTCCGGACTCACTTCCTACGGCGCCTTCGTCAACCTGGGCGCGGCCGACGGGCTGATTCACATTTCCGAACTCTCCTGGGATCGGGTGGCCAACGTCGGCGATGTGCTCCAGGTCGGCCAGGACATCGATGTCCGGGTGATCAAGCTCGACCCCGAGACTTCCAGGATCTCGCTCAGCCTTCGGCAGCTCGGCCAGGATCCCTGGGATCACATCGAGAAGCGCTATCCGCCAGGGGCGGTCATCGAGGGTGAGGTCACCAAGACCAAGAAGTACGGCGCATTCCTTCAGATCGGCGACGGCATCGAGGGCCTTCTCCACATCTCCGAACTTGCCTGGGAGCACGTCGAGCACACCGAGGACGTCGTCCAGGTGGGCCAGAAGCTCAAAGTGAGGGTGCTTCAGGCCGACCGCACCCGGCGCCGGATCAGCCTCTCACTGAAGCAGGCCGAGGAGGCTCCCGCTCAGGAGCGAGTCGAGGATTCCGAGGTTTCCGATTATCCCGGCGAGATCGAGCGGGTTCCCGAGGCCGAACCGGAAAGGGTCCTGGCTCACGTCAGCGCCGCTCCCCAGGAATAACTGAACCGGGGCGCCAAGCCCCGTCTGCGTCTCGTCGCTGGCTAAGCAAATATTAGACTTGCGATGAATTCAGCCGGAATATGCGCTAAACTGCCCCCGAACGATTGTTTAGACCTTCCCGCAGGGTGGTAACTCCCTAACGTCGCAGCCGGCGGCCGGGCCGATCCCGGTCCGCAAGTCATCCAAGGAAATCCGGGTATCGTAATAGGTAGCAACAGAAGTCATGCGGAGGTTACTGGTTGTACCCCTTTGAAAGGTTTACGGAGCGAGCAAAAAAGGTCCTGACGCTGGCCCAGGAAGAGGCCGAGCGCTCGCACCATTCATATATCGGCACCGAGCACCTGCTCCTCGGCCTGCTGCGCGAGGGTGAGGGCCTGGCCGCCAAGGTCCTCAACAACCTCGGCGTCGAAATCAATAAAGTGCGAGCCACGATCGAGTCGGTGCTCGGTCGCAACGAGCGGATCATCATCCAGCAGATCATCCCGACCTCCCGGGTGAAGAAGGTCATCGAGATCTCCTTCGAGGAAGCCCGGCGGATGGGCAACAACTACGTCGGTACCGAGCATCTCCTGCTGGGCCTTCTGATCGAAGGCGAGGGCATCGCCGCCCACGTGCTCGAAGACCTGGGCGCCAACCTGGAAAAGGTTCGCGGTGAGATCGACCGCCTGCTCCACGAGAGCGGGCTCGACGAGGAGGCCACCGCTGCCAAGAAGCCGTCCAAAACACCGCTGCTCGACCAGTTCTGTCGCGACCTGACCGACCTGGCGGCCAAGAACACGCTCGACCCGGTGATCGGCCGCGAGTCCGAGATCGAGCGCGTGGTCCAGATCCTTTCCCGCCGGACGAAGAACAACCCGGCACTTATCGGCGAGCCCGGCGTCGGCAAGACCGCCATCGCCGAGGGCCTTGCCCAGCAGATCGTGCTCGGCAATATCCCCGAGTCCTTGCGCGGGAAGCGCGTGCTGACCCTCGATATGGGCGCCCTGGTAGCCGGCACCAAGTACCGCGGCGAGTTCGAGGAACGGCTCAAGAAGATCCTGGACGAAATCCGTTCCAGCCGCGAAGTCGTGCTCTTCATCGATGAGCTGCATACCCTGGTCGGAGCGGGTGCCGCCGAAGGCGCGATCGACGCCGCCAACATCCTCAAGCCGGCCCTGGCCCGTGGCGAGATCCAGTGCATCGGCGCCACGACGCTGAACGAATACCGCAAGTACATCGAGAAGGACGCAGCCCTCGAGCGCCGCTTCCAACCCGTCTTCGTGGACGAGCCATCCCTGATCGAGACGATCTCGATCCTGCACGGGGTCAAGAGTCTCTACGAGAAGCACCACCGAGTCACCGTCACCGACAAGGCGATCAAGGCCGCGGCGGACCTCTCCGTCCGCTACGTCACCGATCGCTCGCTGCCGGACAAGGCGATCGACCTGATGGATGAGGCATCGGCACGAGTGCGGATGAAGCTCACCACCACTCCTCCCGAGCTTAAGACGATGCAGAAGGAGATCCGCGACCTTCAGATCAAGAAGGAAGAGGCGATCGCGAACCAGGACTACGAGACCGCGGCCTCCTTTAGGGACAGGGAAAAGAAGCTCAAGGACAAGTACGTCAAGGAAGAGATGGAGTGGCGCGACAAACTGGGCGCCACCGTGCCCGAGGTCGACGAGGAGCACATCGCCGAGATCGTCAGCGCCTGGACCGGCGTCCCGGTATCCCGGCTCGTCGAGGAAGAATCCGCCCGACTGCTTCGCATGGAGGAAGACATCCACGCGCGGCTGATCGGCCAGGATGACGCCGTCAAGGTGATCTCCCAGGCAGTGCGTCGCGCGCGTGCGGGTCTCAAGGACTCCCGCCGCCCGATTGGATCGTTCATCTTCCTCGGCCCGACCGGTGTCGGCAAGACCGAGCTGGCCCGCCAGCTGGCTCGCTTCCTCTTCGACAATGAGGACGCGATTGTCCGGCTCGATATGTCGGAGTTCATGGAGCGCCACAGCACCGCGCGCCTGGTCGGGTCGCCGCCAGGCTACGTCGGCTACGACGAGGGCGGCCAGCTGACCGAGGCGATCCGCCGCCGTCCTTACTCGGTGGTCCTCTTCGACGAGATCGAGAAGGCCCATCCCGAGGTCTTCAACATGCTGCTCCAGATCCTTGAGGATGGCCGGCTCGCCGACGCCAAGGGCAAGCAGGTGAACTTCTCCAACACGATCGTGATCATGACCTCCAACATCGGCGTCTCGAACCTCCAGGCTGCCACGACCTCGCTGGGCTTCCAGCCCTCGATGCCGAGCACCAGCCAGGAAGAGAAAGAGCACGGAAAGATGCGCGAGAAGATCATGGACGAGTTGAAGAAAACATTCCGTCCCGAATTCCTCAACCGGGTCGATGCCGTGGTCGTGTTCAAAGCGCTTTCGGCCGCCGAGATGCGACAGATCGTCGACCTCCTCGTGATCAAGGTGGCGCAACGCCTCGAGGAGCACGAGATGAAACTCGAGGTCACCACCGAAGCCAAGGACTACCTGGCCAAGGAGGGTTACGACAAAATCTACGGCGCGCGTCCGCTGCGCCGTGTGATCCAGCGCCTGATCGAAGACCCGTTGTCGGAAACGCTGCTCACGACCAAGTTCAGCGCCGGGGATTCGGTCATGGTCGAAATGGTGGACGGTGTCCTGAGACTCACTCCGATCAAGAAGGAGCGCGAGTCGAAGGCAGAGCAGCCCAAGGCGGAGAAGCCGGAAAAGCCGGAGAAGCCTCCCAAGGAGCCGGTCGCCGGCAAGGGCAAGGGCGAGAGCTAAGCCAGCCCAGTCAGAAACGAGGACCGCCGGGATCGTCCCGGCGGTCCTTCTTTATCCGGCCTCTTGCTGAAGAAGGGCGAGGTCGTTCTCGCAGAGGAAAGCGCGGGCCTGGGCTTTATCCATCTTGGAGTCGAGTACTCCTTCGACCAGGCCGAAGACATTGTTGACCCAGGCGTAACGAGCGTCCCCACTCCGCAGACCAAGCGAGGTTGTGAAGACCCGTGCCTTGTCCGCCGCGCGGAGCAGGGCGATGCCATTCATCTCGACGTACACCTTGGCGCCGTCTCCGGTCGACAGGACACCGCGGACGGTTGGACAGTTGACGTTGTCCGGCCGTTTCGGCGGCACATTTACGAGCTTCAGCGTACCGCTGAGTCGGTCGCCTTTCACAGTCCCCTCGATTTCCCCCACGTACTGCCCTCCGGCTCCAAAATCGACGTAGTCGAACCAGGTGTAGTGAAATTCGAAATCGAAAAGCGGCGTTAGCTTCATCCTTCCTCCTTTCTCCTTGGTGCCAGCTGCGCGTCAGTAACCTATTCTCCCAATCGTCATTGCACCGCCGTGACGAGAGTGGTCTTACCGGCAGCATCAGCGCCAGCTTCCAGGTTCTGGCGCACTGGAACCTCTTCACGGGAAAGTGATAGCCGGTATGAGCGGTCCGCCAGCCTGCGCTGCCCACAATTGTCTTCAGTGCCCGACTGGTCATACCATCCGCTGCTGAAACCGCTGACGGCCTGGCTTTCGGCCGACGCCCGCCGTACGCTCGCACTTCGGGGTATGCAAGCCCTGGGCACTATCCCCGGTGGCCCGCTTCTCGTGCACCTGCTCGGCCGGATGACTCCTGACGGAGCGATCGCGGGGCGGGTGTACGGAAAGTGGCTGGCGAGCCCGATCGGACTCGCCGGTGGCGTCGACCCTGATGGCCTAGCCATCGGCGCCTTCGGCCGACTCGGCTTCGGCTTCGTGGAGGACGGCCCTTACGCCGTGGGTGCCGCTCCTGGGCGCCCAGTCTTGCCGGTGCCGCTGCTGGCCGGGGTGGAATCTGATCGGCTCGCGAAACGGCTCCGCGCCCGGCCTGTGGGATTGTCTGTTTGGCTGCGGATTGCGGTTGCGGAACGCGATGCGCACTGCGTCTCTGGGGCAGAGCGCCTCCTGAACGCTGTTGGCGACGCGGTCGACGTCGTTTGCGTCACCATTACCGACGGACCTTCGCATCCCGAATGCGTGCAGCGCGACGAACTGTGGCGCTGCCTGGTCGGCCTCATCCATCAACACGGAATTGCGACCGTGCTGGCCGATTTCCCGATCGGCGCCCCGCAGTCGGCCATCGAGACCGCATTCGAGGCTGGCGTCGCCGGCGTGGTCCTCCGGGCGCCCGCCGCCGGCGGTCTGCCGCTCGACACGGCGGCGGCTATCCGCCGGACTCGTCAGCAGACGCCGACCGCATCGCTGGTCGTGGCAGCCTGCGGTGCGCGATCTCCCAGGGAGATCCGCGATGCCTTCCGGGCTGGGGCGGGCCTTGTGGCCCTCGATCTGGGCGTCATCGAGTCTGGACCCGGCATTGCAAAACGGGGCAATGAGGCCCTGCCGGACCGGCGCCCCGAGCAGCCGCCAGCGCTTACGAGACCGTTGTACGGCCACGCCTGGCCATGGCTGCTGCTCCTTGGGGTCGGAATGTTCGTCGCCGGCGCGGTCGTGTTCTGGGTCGGGCAGACCCGCGTCGTCCTTGGTTATGACGAGGCGTTTCTCGGAATCGGGCGTGATGCCTTTCCGCTGGTCAACCCGAGGCTGCTGGGTTTCATGCGACACGACCGCATCACGCTCGCCGGCACGCTGATGTCGATTGGACTCCTCTACGCCGCCCTGGCATGGTTCGGAGTGCGCCAGGGTCAGCGTTGGGCACGGGGCGCTCTGCTCGGATCCGGCGTCGTCGGCTTCGCGAGCCTGTTCCTGTTCCTCGGCTTCCGCTACGTCGACCCACTCCACGTGGTGCTCAGTGCCGGCCTCTTCCCCCCATTTCTCATTGGCATGGCCCTACCGATGCGACAACACCGCCGACCGAGCCTGGATCTGGACAACGATTCGAGCTGGCGCCGCGGACTGGTCGGCCAGTTGCTCTTTATCGGACTCGGCGCCGGTTTGGTCGGCGCCGGGCTCACCATCGCGACGGTCGGCGTGACCAGAGTCTTCGTCTTTGCTGACCTGCAGTTCCTGGAAACAACGTCCGCGGCAATCAGCGCCGCAAATGGTCACCTGCTGCCCCTGATCGCCCACGACCGGGCGGGCTTCGGTGGCGCGCTCGCCTCTGATGGCCTTGCGGTCCTGCTCCTGTCCCTCTGGGGCTTCCGCCGTGGGGAGCGATGGGTTTGGTGGACGCTATGCCTTGCCGGGTTGAGCGGTCTCGCCTGCGGCGTCTACGCCCATATCGCCGTCGGTTACCTCGAGATCGGCCACCTCCTGCCGCTCCTGGTCTCGGCCCTCGTGTTTTCCATGGCGCTCGCGCTGAGCGGGCCATACATGCTCGCCGGAAACCGGAATCGCTGACCGTCCTTTTGTTGCAGGATCGTCACGGAAGTTCTCGGGCGCCCGGCCGATGTACCGGCTAATGGCCGTCTGCAAACGCTGCGGTTGCGCCATGCCTATCGGCAGCAAGGTGTGCGACATGTGCTCGGTTTACGGGGCGGGCACACCCGTCCAGCAGCCGCAACCCTGGGTGCCGCCCGCCGACTCCGTCGCCCCGCCCCAACTGGCCTCATCCGCCGCTGCCTGGGCAGGCGGCCAGGCCCGCCCGAGCCAGCCGCTGGAACTCCAAAAGGCACGCAAGCAGGTCCTTCGGGCTGCTCGCATCTTTGCCATCCTTGGAGGGATCAGTGCCGGCATCGGCGTTCTCGCCGAGGTCCTCGACTGGACTGCGGTGCTGGGCCTTTTCAACTGGTTCTCCGTGGTCGAGGGCGGGATATTTATCGGGCTGGCCTACTTTGCCAGGAGCGGCTCCATCATCGCCATCAGTCTCGGTGCCGGACTGTATTTCCTAGACACCATCGCCCTTCTGTTTTCCGGCCATTTCTCGATCTTCCGGCTCATCGTCCTGGCTGTGCTCGTCCGCGCGGTCATGGCGGCCAAGCTACTGCGCCAGCAACCGAAGGCTGCCGCCGGCGCGGACCAGTTCCGGGCAGCCTAAGCCCCGCCGACGATGTCGGCGAGTGTATCCGGCAGGCCGAACCAGGCTCGCAGAACCGGCCCGCTCACCTCGTCCGTGTGGCTGCTACCGCGGAGGCGCACTCCCAGGATCCGGCCGGAGGGGCCGCGCCGCAGCACGTCGATTCCGAGCAACCGATCGCCCAGGTCCTCGTCGTTGTCGCGCAGGATCTGGGCCGCCGCTTCGGGCGAGAAGGGGCCCACCTGCCAGGAGGGTGCCCGGTCGAGCGGATCAGCGATCCCTCGCAGATAGGGCAGGTTCGCGGCCGGCTTGAGCCCCTTGTTCCAGTGGATGAAGCCGAACTCGCTGTTCTCCGTGTGGCCGCCGCCGGAGGCCATGAAGAGGGCGTCGATCAATTGACCGCCGTAGGTGAGCACCTGGCCGCGCGTGGCATCGACCGCGTCCGAGCTCGACTTCCACTGCTGGGTGAGGCCGCTGTAAGCCTGGTCGAACTCGTTGCCCTCCAGGTCGAAGTCACCGCCAGACCTGGAGGCGATTTTGCGCAGCGCATAGGTTCGCGCCGCAACCGCCTGGGCTTTGAGCGCCTCCGTTCCCCAGTAGGGCGGCATCTCTGCCGGCACCACCCCTTTCAGGTAGTCCTCCATGGGCACGACGTTGACGGGCAGTACGGCCGCCCCGGCCTTCGGAATGATCTGGAGCACGCCGGCGTAACGCCACTGCTCGGCGCCGCCGCGGAAGTCGCCGCCCATCACCTGGATGAGGTTGGTTCGAAGCCCGGCTGCGCTGCTGCTCCGAATCGTCAGCGTCTGGCTGATTACGACCGGCGTCCCGCGGCTACCGTCGAGGCCCTGGACGAAAGCCTCGGCTTTTCCCTCGGGGCTGGAGTCGAACCCGAGCAGTGCACCGGCGCCCGCGGTCAACTGGGGTTGACCGTCGACGGATACCGGTCCGGCAACGTAGGCCTGCGAGCCAAACAGGCGGGGCCAGGGCCGGGCAAGGTCGACCGGGCCGTGGGTGAGGGAGATACGGACGCTGGCCCCCGTGCCCCGGCTGTCGAGCCGGGTGCCCTGGTAGTAAGAGCTGAGGATCTTGCGATAGTCCTGTCCGGCCGCGCTCCGTCCCCGGGCGCCCCACTGGCTCATGCCCAGCCCGTGCCCGTTGCCGTGACCCTTGAAGAGGAAGCCGCTGAGGTGGAAGGGGCTCGGGGCTCCAACCGGCAGGCGGCCACCGTTGGTCTCGATCTCGGTTGTCAGCGTGAAATCGCCGACCGAACCGGGAGCGAGCGTCGTCAGCGTAAGCGCGACCGACCCTTTGGCAGGGACGGCGCGTGGTAGGTGCCGGCTCTCATCGGAAACCGTTTTCGAGTCGGAGCCCTTCCAGACGAGGTGGACCAGGTCGCTGCTGGACCAGGCGCGGCTGGTGTCATTGCGTACCTGCAGGTCGAGCCGAACGACGCCGTCCATTGATGGCGCGTGTGGCAGGACTGTTCCGGACTGGAGGGTGGCTATATCGGCCGCGTTTGCCGTTAGCCCCTGGAGGAGTTGCGTCGTCCCCAGCACGGCTGCGAGCAATAGACTGACCGGTCGCCTCGGCACCTTGCTAGTATCGGCAAAATGGTGGGCCGCGCCAGCTGCGCGGTGGGGCTGGCCGTCACCCTGCTCGCAAGCTCCTGCACGTCCTCCACCCCCGCTCGGCCCTCGGGTTCCGGGCGAACGGGACCCGGAGGCACTCTGGCGCAACTGCGCCTGGCCGAGGCGGAGGACGCCCAGACACTCGATCCAGCCCTGATCGATGACCCCACCTCGCTCTCGATCGGGAGCGAGCTCTTCGAAGGCCTTACCCGGCTCGACTCCAACCTCAGGCCGGTGCCCGGGCTTGCCGACCACTGGGAGGTGGCCGATGCCGGGAAGACTTATACGTTTCACCTGCGCTCGGCCAAATACCAATCCGGCGCCACCGTTCACGCCCAGGACGCGCTCACCGCCTGGACCCGGGCGCTGACCCCCGCTCTGGCCAGCCCGCTGGCGGCCTTCTTCGGCCCGCTCGGCGCCACCCATCCAGGCGATCCGCTCGCCGGCGTCGAGGTCGTCGATCCACAAACCCTCAGGCTGCACCTCCCCGCCCCTGACAGCAGCCTTCTCACCCTGATGGCGCTTCCCCCTTACTGGCTGGTCGACCCCTCACAACTCGATTCCGGCAGCGGACCCTTTCACCTGGAAAAGTGGGATCGCGGCCACGGCCTGCAGCTCAGTCGTAACGCCGGCTACTGGGGAACTCGCTCCTCGGTCGAAAGAGTCGACATCGAAATCGAGCCCGACCAGGGGAAGCGGATCGACCGCTTCCTGGCCGGTGGGGTCGACATTGCCCACGGCTTCTCGGGTCCCCAGCTGCTCACCTTCGCCCGTGACCCGCGTCAGGCGGCACAGCTGCATAAAGTGGCCACCGGAAGGTCCACCTACCTCGGCTTCAACGCGGTCGCCGGCAGTGGCTTCGGCCCGCCCGAGCGGCTTGCGATCGCCCAGGCGATCGACAGGAGCCGCCTGACGGACCTTGCCCTCTTTGGCTCCACGCTGGCGGCGCCCGCGACTGACCTCATCCCGCCGGGCGTTCCCGGTCACCTGGCCAGGTCCCTGCCCGCCTACGACCCGCTGGCAGCGAAACGGTCGCTCGACCTGGCCGGTTTCCAGGGCGAGATCAACCTTTACTTTTCCACCAATTCAACGGTAGGGCGCGTGGGTCGTGACCTGCAGGACCAGTTGACGACCGCCACCGGCCGGACAGTCAATTTGCATCCGGTCGGCGACTTCTTCAGGCGAGCTTCCCTCGATCAGCTGCCGGTGTTGATCGACACCTGGACCGCTGACTATCCGTACCCTTCAGATGTGCTCGAGAACCTGCTGCGCAGCAACGCCCAGTTCAACACCGTCGGCATCAGCGACCCACAGGTGGATTCTGCTCTGGACCAGGCGAAGAAGGCGTTGACCTTTGATGACGCCCTCAAGGCCTACCAGCAGGCGGAGTCAATCGCCCTCAATGAGAACCGTCTGATCCCGCTCTACAGCGGGATTGATCCGTACCTGGTGCGGCCGGGGATCTCGGTTGGCTTCAGAGGCGGAAGCGTGGCGTACCGCTGGGAGGATGTCCGTTGACGGGCGACCGCCGGTCGCGCGATGTCCGCATCATTCGCTATGGCGAGGGGGAAGGCTTCCGCACCGATGATCACCTGGCAGCCGAAGAGCCGCTGGAAATTCGAGTAAATGGGGCGCCATTGACGGTGATGATGCGAACTCCGGGCCATGATCGCGACCTGGCTTTGGGATTTCTCTTCGGGGAGGGGGTCATCCGCGGAGCCGCCGATGTCGACGGAATCAGCACGGTTCCCAATGGCGAACACCCGCACTTAGAAAACGTCCTGGATGCGCGCCTGGCCGTGTCCGCGCCGGGAGTCGACTCCCGCTGGCAGCGGAACTTCCTCAGCGCAACCAGCTGCGGGCTCTGCGGAGTCAGCACCATCGATGCGATCCACCGGTCAGCGCCGCCACTCGCGGAGACCGACTGGAGGGTGAGTCCTGAAGTGCTTTACGGACTGGAGGCGAAACTACGGGCTGAGCAGGCTGTCTTTAGCCGCACCGGCGGTTTGCATGCCTGTGGGCTCTTTACGCTAGAGGGCGAACCGGTAGTGGTTCGCGAAGACGTTGGGCGCCATAACGCGGTCGACAAGGTCATCGGTTTCGCGGTCGAGCGGGATCTGTTGCCTCTCGACCGCCATATCCTGATGGTCAGTGGTCGCACCTCTTTCGAGATCGTGCAGAAGGTGCTGCAGGCTCGCGTACCGGTGCTCGCGGCGGTGTCGGCTCCATCCAGTCTGGCACGAGACCTGGCGCAGGCTAGCAACCTGACGCTGGTCGGATTTCTGCGAGGGCGCCAGTTGAACGCTTACGCCGGCCGGCAGCGGCTCCAGTAGACGAGCTTCGATATCCTTATTTCAGAAATCAACGGGAGGTGCTGACTATGGCAACGGCCAAGCAGCGTACCGCGGCAAAGAAGAACATCAAGAAGGCAGCTACCGGCGCCAAAAAGAAGAAGACGATCTCGAAGCTGCCGAAGAAAACGCGCACGGCGCTCGGTAAGCAGGCGAACAAGGTGAAGCGGCAGAAGGCGGGGAAGAAAAAGAGCTAACCGGCGCCGACTGACGCGACCACTTTCTTCACGAACTCTTCGACCTTCCGCTCTCCCTCCGCGGGCCAGCTGACCACGAGGTAGCCGAAACCCGCCTCGGCGAGGCGCTCGGTTTTGCGACGGGCCTGGTCGACACCTTCAGATATGGAAAGCGAGCTGGAGCGGAGGATCTGTTTCCTGTCGCGGCCGGCCTTCTCTGCGTACTCGTCCAGGAGTTTTGATTTTCGCAGCATCGAGTCCGCCGATCCGAAGGCATGCCAGGCGTCGGCCTGACGAGCCACGATCGGCAGCATCAACTTCTCCCCGCTGGCGCCGATCCAGATGGGAGGATGCGGCCGCTGGATCGGGCGTGGACGGTAAGTTGCTTGATGCAGTTGATAGTGGCGGCCCTTGAAAGAGGCTGCATCGCGGGTCATCAGCATGCGCATCACCTCGATGCCCTCCTCCAAATGTTCCGCACGTTCCCTGATCTGCGGGAACGGGATCCCGTATTCCGTGTGCTCGGCCTCGTTCCAGGCGGCGCCAAGACCCAGCTCGAGACGGCCGCTAGAGATCTGGTCGACGGTGACTGCCTCCGTGGCCAGAACTGCTGGGTGCCGGTAGGTGATTCCAGTGACCAGTGTCCCGAGACGAATCCGGGAGGTCTGCGCCGCCAGCCCGGCGAGCACGGTCCAGCCCTCGAGGCACGGTCCCCTGGCGTCCCCGTAGAGCGGCTTGAAGTGATCGAAGACCCAGGCTCCGTCGAACCCGAGTTCCTCTGCGAACCTGACCCGTTGGAGCAGCTCCGGCCACTCGAGTTGGTGCTGGGCTACGTCTAGACCGAACCGCATCTGGATCACGATACAGGCAGCCATCGGTGGTGGCTTGGCTTATTTCTGCGCAGTAGAGCGACATACAGCTGTCGGCGCTCCGCTTCTATAGTTAGCGCCGACCCGTGAAAACCAAGGCGCCGCGGACCGTTTATGCCTGCCAGCAGTGTGGCAACCAATCCTCAAAATGGGTCGGCCGTTGCCCGGAATGTGGCAACTGGAACAGTTACGTAGAGGAGCAGGCGGCCGCGGAGCCCAGCAGATCCACCCTCCGGCGCCGGACGGTGTCCAGTGCCCAACCCATGCCGCTGGCCGAGGTGCAGTTCACGCAGGCGAACCGGCTACGCCTCGGGATGCGTGAGCTCAGCCAGGTTCTCGGCGGCGGGATCGTGCCCGGGTCACTCGTGCTCGTCGGGGGCGATCCCGGTATCGGGAAGTCGACCTTGCTGCTCCAGCTGGCGAGCGAAGTGGCAGCCACCTACGGGCCGGTGCTCTATGTCTCCGGGGAAGAGTCGGTGCAGCAGCTCAAGCTTCGCGCCCAGCGCCTGGGCGTCCACGGGGACCGGCTGATGGTGCTCGCCGAAAATGACCTTGAGAGCATCATGGAGCACCTCACCGCTTCCCGTCCGATGATGGCCGTGATCGACTCGATCCAGACCGTCTTCCTGAACGGGGTGACGTCGGCACCCGGCAGCGTCAGCCAGGTTCGTGAGTGCGCAGGCCAGCTGATGCTGCTGGCCAAGAGCAGCCAGATTCCGATCTTCCTGGTGGGCCACGTCAACAAGGAGGGGGCGATCGCCGGACCTCGCGTACTGGAGCACATCGTCGATACCGTCCTCTACCTGGAAGGCGAGCGTCACCACAGCTTCCGCATCCTCCGGAGCCAGAAGAACCGCTTCGGGTCCACTGACGAGATCGGGGTTTTCGAGATGCTCGACAGCGGCATGAAGGAGGTGGTCGACCCCAGCCGTGCCTTCCTCCAGGACCGGTCCCTCACCGAGGTCGGCAACGTCGTGCACGTTGCGCTCGAAGGCAGCCGGCCGCTGTTGGTCGAGCTGCAGAGCCTGGTCAGCCCGACCGCCTTCACACCGCCCCGTAGATCGGTTAACGGCATCGACCTCAACCGGCTTCACATGCTGGTAGCCGTACTCGAGAAGCGCGCCCGCCTCTCACTGGGGCAGCAGGATATCTTCGTAAACGCGGCCGGCGGGGTCAAGGTGGTCGAACCTGCGGTCGACCTCGCGGTGGCGCTGGCGATCGTCTCCAACGTACGTAACCTGCCGACAGGCTCAGACCTTGTTGCCATCGGCGAGCTCGGTCTGAGCGGGGAACTGCGCCGAGTTAATCAGATCGAGCGGCGGCTCCTGGAAGCGCACCGTCTCGGATTCAAGCGCGCCATCATCCCGAGCTCGGCCGAGATCCGGTCAAAGGAGCTGAAAGGAATGGAACTCCGGCGAGCGGATACCATCCAGGAGGCCATCCGGCTGTGCTTTGGCGAAAACAAGGGCCGGTCCGCGGACTTGCCGCCAGGGCCGGGCCCCAGGTAAAGGCGTTGGCGCAATTAGGCGCCCTGGGCGACACCGCCGCGGCTGCCCTGCGAGACAGCCGAAAGCACCTCCGGTTGATTTCGGCCACAACCTGCTCCTCGGTTTGGCCCGCGGTGAAGTCCATCACGTGCTTGAGGCAGGCGCCGTTGAAGGCGGGGGCGGTGAGTTCGGCCTTCGGAGCTGCTGGGGCCGGGGTCGAGGCTCTCGCCGCGGCGGGACCGGTAAGGGCCATGACCGCCAGCCCGGCCAGAAGCAGCCAGAGGAGTGGCTCCGCCAGGTGGCGGATCTTCGGGGTTTTGCGACGGCCGGGCCACAATGCTGGCGCGATTTTCATGCTTTAATTAGCGCACGATGGCTGCTGTCTTCGCTCACCTGATGTTTGTCTTCGGATCGCCAATCCTGGAACAAGGAGGTGATCTGAATGCGCGTGGAACGGGTCTTCCGGCTTCTTGGCCTTTTGTTGGGACTTATAGCGGGCGTGGAATACGCCTCATTCATCCTCTCGGAAGCAAGCATCCACGGCTACACGCTGCGAGCGGTCGTTCTCCTGCTGACCGCACTGGCCGGCGCGCTCTTCGGCTTCTTCGGGCTACCCTACGTCACGACCAAGCCCTTCTTCTGGCTCGAAGATAAGCTAAACGTCACCCCGCTACCCGACCTGGTAGCGGCGACCGTCGGTCTTCTGGTCGGATTGCTTCTGGCCGCCCTGGTCGGGCTGTTCCTGGCCAAGCTGCCCTGGTACCTGGGCTTCGTGATCTCCCTGATGGTCGCCCTCGTCTTCGCCTACTGGGGCGTCACGCTCGGCCTCAACCGGCGCAACGAGATGATGGCACTGGTCCTCGGGCCAGCTCGAGCGGCTGGCGCCGTGGGCAGCCGGCCGCAGGCCGCCACCGTGCTGCTCGATACCAGCGTCATCATCGATGGGCGGATCATGGACATCGCTCAGACCGGTTTCCTTCGCGATCATATGCTGGTACCGCATTTCGTCCTCGCCGAGTTGCAGTACATCGCCGACTCCAGCGACACGCTGCGACGCAATCGTGGGCGCCGCGGCCTCGAGGTACTGAACCTGCTGCAGAAGGAGCCCCTGGTCGATATCGAGTTCACCGACGATGACGTACCCGACGTCCCGGAGGTCGATATCAAGCTGATTCGCCTTGCCCGTATCCGGGGCGCCGCCATCATGACCAATGACTACAACCTGAACCGGGTGGCCCAGCTGGAAGGAGTAAAGGTCCTCAACTTGAACACGCTGGCCAACGCGCTCAAGCCGGTGGTCATCCCCGGTGAGGAGATGAACGTCCAGTTGATCAAGGATGGCAAGGAACCGAACCAGGGAGTCGGCTACCTGGATGACGGCACCATGATCGTTGTCGAGAACGGCCGCAAGTACATGAACCAGACGATCGGAGTGGTTGTCACGTCGGTACTCCAGACGGCGGCCGGGCGGATGATCTTCGCCACGCCGGCGAGTGAGTCGACGCTCGAGCGACGGCCCAAGCCTTTACGCAAGATCCAGGGCGGAAGCTCCAGTCACTAAACCGGTCGTTGTAAGGGTCGACTCCGGACCTGGCTTCATCGAAGAACTTCGCCTGGCGGCAGTTGCTTCCGCAGACGCGACCCGCTTCGTGATCGGGCGGCGCGAAGCCCCTGCCGAAGCCCTGGCCTCCGCGGAGCCGGTGGTAGCCGTCGGGCAGCCGGTGCGTGATACCTGCAAGGAAGTGGTCGAAGGAATAGCCCGCCGAACGGTTCCCCGTGAGTCGCTCGTCGAGCTCACCGGACCCTGGCTTTTCTCAAATGCCGCGCTGCGCGGAGCGCTGGATCGAGTTGGGGAAGCCGCCCCCGAGGACCCGCTCGCGCTCTGCCGCGTCGCCGGTCTTCGCATTCGCGTCATCCTGGCTGGATGACTGTCGCGGCGGTGATCGTCGCGGGCGGTCGTGGCACCCGCATGAAGGCGAACGTCAACAAGGTATTTCTCGAGGTGGGAGGCCGTCCCATCATCGAGTGGTCGCTTGCGCTCTTTGAACAGGCCAGGAGTGTGGAGACTGTCGTAGTGGTGGCCCAGCCCGCCGATATCGCCGGCTACCAGTCCCTCATCTCCCGCTTTCCCAAGGTGGCGCGAGTCGTGCCCGGTGGCGACCTGCGCCATCGGTCCGAGTTCGCAGGCGTGGCGGCGCTCTCGGGCCGCATCGACGCCGGCGAGATCGATCACGTGCTGGTACACGACGCCGTTCGCCCTTTTGCGACGCGGCGGTTGGTCGAGCGTCTGCTGGCAGCGATGCCCGATGTCCAGGCCTGCATCCCGGGCCTGCCGCTACCCGCCTCGGCCGTAGTGGCAACTGATGGCTGGGTCACCGGCTTCCCCAATGGGCTGTGGTGTGTTCAGACACCGCAGGCTGCCGACGCCACCTGGTTGCTGGAGGCTCACAACAGGGCGGCTCGGGCCGGCTTTGTTGGCACCGATACTGCTTCCGTAATCGAGTGGGCGGGTGGCGAGGTCCGCGTCATCACGGGCGAGCCGGACAACATCAAGATCACGACGCCGGCCGACCTTCTCCTGGCCGAGGCAATCGCCGGGCGCTAAGGCGTGACGCGGCGGCTCAAGCCGTGCAGCATCAGGAGGGCGATCGCGAGTACGGTCAGGATTGGTCCCAAGAGCCGCAGACCGAACACCTGCAAGAAGACACCGATGACCGCCGGAAACCCGCCGGCGCCGAGCGTTCCGGCCGCCAGCTGGTAGCCAACGGCATGGGCCGTCATGCCACGTCCGAGCCGGACCGGCGTGAGGGACAGAAGCAGCGGAAAGATGACGCTGACGGACAGTCCTAGCAACGGCAGAGCGATGAAGGCCGAGACGAGTGGGGGAGCGAGCCAGAAAGACAGCGTGCCGATCAGCACGGTGCTGAGGCAAACGTCGAGCAGGCGGTTGGCATCGAGGCGATGGCCCAGCATGCCGAGTCCCATCCGTCCGGCCGCCAGGCTGATCCAGAATAGTGACAGGCTCAGGCCGGCGGTGTTGGCAGAGAGGGAGCGTCCCGAGGTGAGGTGGGTAAAGGACCAATCGCCCGTCGCCCCTTCGATCCCACTTCCCAGGAGAAAGACACCCACCAGCAGGATCAGGAGTCGCCGGCGATTCGATGTTGCCTTTTGGCCTGCCGACTGCAGTCCAGGGGCTTCCGCGGGGACCACTCCGCGCGGCCAGCCGACCAGGACGCCAACGCCCGCAAAGAGGATCGCCATGGCGAGAAAAGCGCCACGCCATGAGCCGGTGGCCCGCAGCGACCCCACGACCACCGGGGGACCGAGGGCGGCGCCCACTGCCCATGACGCGTGCAGCCAACCCATGAAGCGCACCCCCCGGGTGAGCGACACCTGTGCGTTGACGGTCGCGTCGATCAGCCCCGACCCGACGCCCACCAGCAGGCTGGCGGCCGCCAGGACCACCAGGTTTGAGGCGACGGCAAACCCGAGCGTGCCCGCGCCGGCCGTCGCGCAGGCGGCCATCAACAAGACCGGGGTCCTCACGCGGGTGCTGAGTGCGCCGGTCGCGGTGCTGACCACGAAATAGGCCGCCGTCCAGCCGGCGATAACGATTCCCAGCCCTGATAGTGGGGCCTCCAGGGAGACTCGCATGTACGGCCAGGCGACGCCGATCGCGCCGGCCGGAAGGCCCAGGCCGATGAAGGAGAGAAGGGGGGTCAGAACCTCGAGCGTGGCGGCCCGGCGTCCGATCACCCGGCGATTATCCTTTCTGGATCGGTTCGCCTTGAGTAACTCCCAAACCGGCTGAATCTGGACTCCCCCGCCGTATACTTCAACCCACCAAATCGACTAGACAAAGGGGTGAGGTGTGGAGGTACAAGCGATCATTCCGGCCGCCGGGGCCGGGCTTCACAACGGGGAGTCCAGTGCCAGGGTTCTGATGTCGGTCGGTGGCCGTTCCCTCATACGCCGTACGCTCGAAGCGTTCGATCACTTTCCCGAAATCACCGGCATTATCGTGATGGTCTCCCAGCGCAATCTCCTCCAGGTCACGCGCGAACTCGAGTCGGATGGCTGGCGGAAGCCGATCGACATCCAGCTTGGCGGCGAGCGGCGCCAGGATTCGGTCCGTCTCGGGCTGGAGAGCCTGCGGCAGAGTCCCCCTGACTTCGTATTGATTCATGACGGTGCCCGGCCGCTTGTAACCGACGAGTTGATCCACCAGGGCCTGGAAACGGCGCGCGAATTTGGCGCGGCGACCGCCGCCGTGCCTGTCCGCCATACCTACAAGCACGTCGACACCTCCGGCTTCGTTCACGGCACTGTCGAGCGGGCCGACTTGATGCAGGTCCAGACCCCGCAGGTCTTTCGCTACGACTGGATCCTGGAGGCCCATGAGAAGGCGGTACGCGAGGGGATCGTCGTCGAGGATGACGCTGAACTGATCGAGAAGCTGGGCAAGCCGGTCAAGGTCTACTCAGGCTCCTATGGCAACCTCAAGGTCGCGACCCACGAGGATGCACTGATGGTCGAGGCCCTGCTTGCCGCCGGCCCCGTGTGCGTGTAGGTAGCGGTTTCGATCTACACCGGCTGGAGGTCGGCCGGCCGCTGGTCCTTGGTGGCGTCGAGCTTCCCTGGGATCTGGGGTTGAGCGGCCACAGCGATGCGGACGTCATCTGCCACGCGCTGATCGATGCGCTCTGCGGCGCCGCCGGAATCGGCGACATCGGCACCCTTTTCCCGGACACCGACGCGGCTTACAAGGATGCCCGCAGCCTCGACCTGCTGCGCGAGGTGGCGGAGCACTGCCGTCGAGCCCGCTGGGTGGTGGAGAACGCGGACGTCACCCTGATTGCCCAGGCGCCGAAGGTGGCCCCTTATCGAGAGGCAATTCGTAGCAACCTCGCCGCGGCCCTCGGCGTCGACACCGCCGCAGTCGGCGTCAAGGGCACCACGACCGATCACGTGGGGGCGATCGGCCGAGGGGAGGCGCTGGCGGCGCAGGCGGTGGTCCTGCTGCGCGAGCTGCCATGAGTGGTCTGCGCCTGCACAACACCATGTCGGGCGCGATTGAGCCATTCTCGCCCCTCGAGGCAGGCCAGGTCCGGATGTACACCTGCGGCCCTACCGTGCACGACTTCGTCCACCTCGGCAACTTCCGAACCTTCCTCTTCGAGGACCTGTTGCGCCGCGTCCTGCTGCAGCGTGGCTACCAGGTCACCCAGGTGATGAACCTGACCGACGTCGAGGATCGGATCATAAAGAAGGCGGCCGACCGCAGCGAAACCATCGATGAATTCACCGAGCCTTACATCGAGGCGTTCTTCCAGGACCTTGCCACCCTGTGCATCGAGCGCGCCGAGCAATATCCGCGGGCGACCCACCACATTTTCGAGATGGTGACGCTGATTCAGACGCTCACTGGAAAGGGCCACACCTACGTCAGCGATGGGTCGACATACTTTCGAATCGGCACCTTCCCGCGCTACGGCTCGCTGGCCCACCTCGATGTGGGCGGACTCAAGGCGGGCGCACGCGTCGACGTCGACGACTACGCTAAAGACGATCCCCGGGACTTCGTCCTATGGAAGGCGAGGCAACCCGGCGAGCAGGCGTGGGAGACGCCTCTGGGCGCGGGCCGACCCGGCTGGCATATCGAATGCTCGGCGATGAGCATGAAGTACCTGGGACAGAGTTTCGACATCCATACCGGCGGGGTCGACAACATCTTTCCCCACCACGAGAATGAGATCGCACAGAGCGAGGCCGCTACTGGAAAGCAGTTTGCCCGTTTCTGGCTGCACGCCGAGTTCCTTCAGGACGCCGTCGGAGAGAAGATGTCCAAGCGGCTGAAGAACTTCACGACGTTACGGGACGTGCTCGCCGAGGGTTATCAACCGCGGGCGATTCGCTTCGCCCTGATGACGGGCGCCCATTACCGGAGCCAGCTCGCCTTTTCACCCGAACTGCTCAAGAGCGCCGAGAGCGCCGTCAAACGCCTCAACGAGTTCACCCTCCGCCTGGGAACCACCGAAACCGAGGCGGAGCCGTCGCCAGAGGTCCGCTCGCGCTGGGATGCGGCGCTCGACGAGGACCTCAACTTGCCGTCAGCAGTCGGGCAGCTGTTCGAATTCGTCAAGGTATTCAACACGCGCATCGAGGCCGGCAACGTATCCGCCGGGGAGCGCGCCGGGGCGATCGCCTTTCTGCGTCACGCCAACCGGGTTCTAGACGTCATCGAGTTTCCCCGCGGATCGATTGATGCCGAGGTCGAGGCCCTGATCGCTGAGAGGGAGGCGGCCCGCAGGGCGCGCAATTTCGCCCGATCCGACGAGATCCGCGCTCAGTTGCTGGCAATGGGCATCCAGCTGGAGGACACCAGGGACGGCCCGCGCTGGAAGCGCATCTCTTAGAGGCACCGGCATGCCCCGCCCGCCCGACATCATTTACGGCCGCAACCCGGTACTGGAGGCGTTCAAAGCCGGCCGCCAGGTTCGGCGGCTCCTGCTCGCGGACAACCTGCGCGAGGAGCCGCGTCTGAAGGAGATCCGGCGCCTGGCCGCCCGGCAAGCGCTGAATATCGAGTCAGCGCAGAGGCGCCAGTTGGACGACATCGCCCACTCCGAAGCCCACCAGGGTGTAGTTGCATACGTCGGCCGGCGTAAATACTGGGATCTCGAGGAGATGGCGAGGGAGGCTCTAGCCGAACGGAACGAAGCTGTCCTGCTGATGCTGGACAGCCTGCAGGATCCCCAGAACCTTGGAACGCTCAGCCGCACGGCGGAGGCAACCGGCGTTGGTGGCATCATCCTCTCCCACAACCGCTCCCCGGAGATCACGCCGGCGGTGGTCAAGGCTTCGGCAGGCGCAGCCGAACACCTCCGCTACGCCCAGGTCGCCAACCTGGCCCAGGCAACTGATGTGCTCAAGCGGCTTGGCTTCTGGATCCTCGGGCTTGCCGGGGAGGGCGGCACGCTTTACACCGAGTTCGATTTCCGCCGGCCGCTGCTGTTGATCGTGGGGGCGGAGGGCGAGGGGATGCACCAACTGCTCCGCAAAAAGTGCGACGCCATGCTTCGCCTGCCGATGCTCGGCCGTGTCGGTTCGCTCAACGCCGCCGTAGCCGGTTCGGTGCTGCTCTACGAGATCGTTCGCCAGCGGGGTGGTCCGGCTACGTGATCGCTGGCGGCGGCGGTGGCGGATGGGCCGGTGCTCCGCCGGTCCCGCCGCCCATCTGGCTCCGGTGCTCCTCGAGTGCCGCGTCATATTCCTCCAGTGACTTGTACTCCTCCGCCTCGAGCAGCACGCGCCTGGTTGCCGTAACCCAGTCGCGATCCAAGGTTTTCAGCATGGGGAGGCCCCGCTTGCGCCGGTAAATTGCAAACAAAATGACTGCGCCGACCACCCAGATAGGGCCGACCACTCGCGCGTACTCGTGGGTAAGCAAGACCATGATGAGGAAGAAGAGCACGCCCAGAAACCCCAGCGCGCCGAGCAGCGGAAACCAGACCTGGCGGCCTTTGTACTGGATCTGAATGTTCAGAGGCATCATGTAGGGCCGTGGCGTGAACGGATCCTTGAATCGAAGCACGAAGAGGGAGATGAAGACCAGCAGGTAGCCGGTGGTAGCGCCGAAGGCATACAGGTCCGCCAGGACGAAAATCGCCGCAGTGTTACCGGGCGGTCCAGGTGTGAAGAATGCGAAGATCGTCTGGAGAAGTGCGACACCGCCAAAGACGATGACAGCACGCGCCGGGGTTGCGAACTTCTTGTTGACCTTGGAGAACCAGGCAGGAAGCAGGTCAAACTGGCTCATCGAGTAGCTCAGCCTCGAGGAACTCACGACGCCGGAGTTTGCCGAGATGTACACAATCAGGGCGCCGATTGCCGCAGTGAGCGGGGCGGCAACGACACCGATCACCGGGATTCGGCTGGCAATCAGCGCCACCGCATCGCCATCATGCCCGCGGAAGTCGAGCGGGTGGAGAAGCCCAACCGCGAGCACGGAGAACGCCATCGCGAAGAGTAGCACCGAGATAACGAGGCCGATCGACGTCCGAGGGATGATGGTGGCCGGCCGGCGGGTTTCCTGAGCGACCTGCGAAATCGTCTCCAGGCCAACGAAGGCGATGATCGCAAGTGACGACCCGAAGGCGAACTGGCTGAGGGAAGGCCTGTCGAAGGCAAACTCGCGGGCGACCATCTCCGGATGCCATACCAGCACGAAGCCGGCGACCACAATGACGGTCTGGGCGATGATCGCGATCGTCCCGATAATTTCGTTGAAGTTTGTCGAGATCTTGATGCCGCGGACGTTGAGCCAGATCAGGAGCAGAATGCCCGCCATGGACTCCAGGAGCCAGATCCATGCGAGGTGGATCGGCCCAAGCGTGAGGGTGAAGTCAGTTACGTGGTGTCCGGCACTCACGAGGGGAACGAAGAAATTGAAATAGCCGAAAGCCACCACGGTGAAGAGCGAGATATCGATCGTGTAGTCGAGCACCAGCGCTGCGCCGGCAACCAGCCCCCAGAAATCTCCCAAACCGCGCAAGGTGAAATACTGGCCGCCGCCGGCCAGCGGGTACGAGGACGCGAGTTCCGCATAGCAGAGGCCTACGAGCGCGAAGACCAGCCCCGCTGCCAGGAAGGCGAGAGGGGCAAGGCCGAGGGCAGCCAGAGTGATGATTCCCAGGGCCGTATAGATGTCCGCTCCCACGGCGGCGTAGCCCCACATATAGGAGCCCCAGACCGAAACGTCGCGGCGAAGCTCGCTGCTGGAAATCCCCTCCTGCGGCGGCTGCATCCAGAAGATAGTAGCGGGGCCGGTACCCTGAGCCGATGGACCGGCTGATCGTTGACGGCTACAACATGATCTTCGCCTGGCCGGAGCTGGCCAGCCTCAAAGACACCAAGCTGGAAGATGCCCGGGACCTGCTGATCGCGATCCTGGCCGACTACGGCGCCATGACCCGGCAGCAGGTGACCGTGGTCTTCGACTCACACCGGCGCATCGACGGCGAGGCGTCCAGCGAGCGCATCAGCGGGGTCCAGGTTGTCTTTTCCGGTAAAAAAACATCGGCCGACCACGTCATCGAGCGCCTCGTCTTCGGCGCCAGGCCGAGCGACGACGTCACGGTGGCGACCTCGGACGGGCTGCAACGTGACTACGCGCTCGGCCGAGGGATAAAGACGGTATCCGCGACCATTCTCAAGGCACAGATCGACGCGGTCCTGGAGCAGCGTAACCGCCAGATCGGGGACAGTCGGGCACGTTCTGACATCTCGCGCCGGCTCGAGGACCGCCTTGATGCTGAGACGCGTGAGCGCCTCGATCGTTTGAGGCGCGGCGAACCACCGGAAAAATAAGGAAGGGGCCGCGCGTGCGGCCCCCTCTTTCCCCCTACTCGCCGGCTAGCAGTGCGGTAATCCGGGGCTGAAGTTGTTGAACGCCGGGGTCGTCGTGTAGTAGTCGGTGATATACGAGCCGTCGCTCAGGCGGTCCCAGATCCCCGTGCCATTGATGACGCTGCTGGAACGAACCTGGCAGGCGATCGAAATCTGCTGTCCGTTCTGCAGGAAGCCGATCGTGCCAAAGCTGGTGCCGGGCCCCGACCGCTGCCGTACCACGTCGGTGACGCGATAAAGGTGAGATCCAGGTTGTACCGGCGGTGCCGGAGGCGGCGGCGTCGCGGAGCGACCTGCCACGAAGTGGATGTAGCGGGGCGCCTGGATGGTTCGCGTGCCGTAGCCGAGATAGTGTGCCCAGTTGTACTCTTCGATCACGGCCTGGCCGGAAGCATTGACCGCCATGACGTAGGCGACGTGTCCGCCCCACCACGCGTAGTTCTCGCCGCCGTGCCAGACCGCCACGGCTCCCGCGGAGGGATGGCTGTCAACCGTGTAGCCGATGCTGCGCGCCGCCGCATCCCAGGAGCCGCCGTTGCCAAAGAAGGCGGTGCGGCCGTTGGGACCGGTCAGAGAAGCGCCGTGAAAGCGGACGCCCTCCTGGCTCAGCCGAAAGGCCACGAAGGAGGTGCAGTAGCCGGTGTAAAAGCCCCAGGGGTCCAGCCGGTTGGCTGTACCGCGGTATGGGTAGTCGTTGACTCCTGCCGCCAGCACGGTGGTTGCTGGAGCGGCCGCCAGCAGCATCGCCGAACCCATCACCACCGAAATCGCTTTGCGAACGCTGAACCGAGACGATTTGCGGACCATTCGGCGAACGCCCCCTCTCATCGCGCTCAATCGCGCGGAATTTTGCTCCCCGATCGCTGCAGGTTTAACGTCGCTGAGTGGAGGAGGGCATCACTGTCTGTGAAATCGTTTCAGGCGGTCGCACTCGCGTGCGCCACCGTTACAGGCGGCGCAACGATTCGTTATCGACGCCTGCTACTTCGGCGCTGGGGGAACGATTTCCGGCTTTCCCGGCCCCTTGAGCTCGGACCGTGCGTAGCGGAATATCCCGATCGTCCAGAGCCACCCCAGCAGCAGTCCGGCGGCCACATCGGTGGGATAGTGGACGCCGAGAAAGACACGAGAGCCGGCTACCAGAATGGCGATTACCACGGCAGCCGTGAGCGCCAGGTTCCGCCAGGGGGAGGGACGCCCCTGGGTCAACAGGCTCGCAATCGCCAGGTAAATGCCCGCCGCCTGGGTGGTGTGCTCTGAAGGAAAACTGAGCGAGGTCAGATGCGTCAGGTGTTCGATGGTGGGGCGGGGTCGGGCGACGATCAACTTGACGACCGAGGGTAAGGCCGCCGTGCCCGCCGCCACGACGATCAGCGCCAGGTCGTCGGCCGGCCTCTTCCACCGCCGCAGCAGCACGAGCGCGATCGTGAGGGGAGCCAGGATCGCGAACGAGCCCGCATCGCTCACGATGCCGGCGATGGTCGTCGATAAAGATGTCCGGTGGTCGGAAACGCCCTGCATCGCCGTGAGGTCGAAACCTGGTGACGAGGCCCGGACCAGGATGCCGGCAACGGCGGTTACGACTGCCAGCACCAGAAAGATGATCCCGATACGGGTGGCGAAGCGCAGCAGTGAGGAGCGGTCAGGCATGCCCGCCGTAGCTCGCCCGCGTGATGACGTGCAGACCGTCGGGGACCACTTCGAAGGTCGCGGGTATCCTGCCGCAGATCTCGCCGTCCAGCGCTACGTCCATCGGCTTCTCCGGAGACACAGTGACCCTGGTCACAGCCTGGAGTGTCACGCCGCGGACCAATCGGGGTCGCCCGAGCAGGTTGTTGATGAGCGACTGCACCAGCCGACGGATGGGCAAGTGTTCGATCAAAAGCAGCTGGAGTTTGCGGCTCCTCGGGTCGGCACCTGGCACCTTGAGACCGAGCGCGCCCCCGATGACCGGAGTATTGATAACCGACAGTTGTTCCAGGCGGCGCTCCTGTTTCCCCTCATCGAGGGTTAGTTCGCAGTTGAACGTTGGCCTCTCTCTCAGCGCCATCACCCCGGCAACCGCGTAGGTGAGGCGGCCGAGCCGGTGACGAAGGTCGGCCCTGGTGGCGAGCCGCGCGAAATTCACGTTGAGGCCGGCAGTCGCGGCGTGGACGAAGTGGCGCGGCGGCTTGCCCGGCTGAAGCAGGCGCCCGGCGTCGATGGTCGAGACCTTGCCCACCGCAAGGAGATGGGCGGCGTGCTCGGGCCTCATCGGCAGCTGAAGCGAGCGGGCAAAATCGTTCGAGGTTCCAAGAGGTAGAACCCCGAGGACCGCGGCTGTTCCGACGAGCAGGTTGGAGACCGCGCCTACGGTTCCATCGCCGCCGGCCGCAACGATGAGCGGCGGACGCTCGCTTTTCTTGATGATGTCGGCAACGCGCTCGACTTGCTCGACGCTCAGCTCTTCAGATATCTCGAGACCTGCCTCCGCCATCGCCTTGCGGGCTCGCTCGAGCTTATTTTGTGACTTTCCGGCGTGCGCGCTGGTGACCAGGACCACGCGATTCGTCGGGGGCCGAAGTGTTATCGGGGCGGGCGTCCGCGCGTCCCTCCATTCCTGCCCGGCCTTGATCAAAGCATCAGCTGAAAGCCCCATCACCGTACCGATAGTCGCCCCCGCCAGTACATCGAAGGGATAGTGAACGCGAAGGTGCACCCGCGAGTAGGCGACCGCGCTCGCCAGCGGCAGGGTAAGCACCAGCCAGCGAGGGTCCTCGCGCGCGACGGCAGTCGTGAAAGCAAAGGCCGAGGCCGAGTGACCGGAGGGAAAGGAAAACGAGCCAGGGATCGCCACTATTGGCGGGCGATCTCCGCGCCGGCGCTCCGGCCTGCCGCGGCGTGCCAGGTATTTCAGCGGTAGGTTGACCAGCGTCGAGGTAAGCGCGATGGCAAGCACGCCGCGTAGCGCAGCACGTCGTCCGCGGTCTCCGCCGGCGATCGCCAGGATGCCGGCGATCGACAGCCAGAGCACCGACCGATTGGCTGTGGTCGTCA
>DASWQQ010000174.1:0-7544 GCA_036403615.1 Candidatus Dormiibacterota bacterium
TCCCTTGCTCGACCGCAACACTGGCCAGGCGCTCAAGCCGGTCAATGTATTGCTGGTCCAGGTGGCGCATCACGACGCCGGCTTCACCGACGTCCTGGGCGCCCCCGCGGTCGACTTCGACCTCCAGGGGTCCGGTCCCGCCGACGTTTTCAGCCAGGGTCATCGCTATACGGCGACATGGAACCTCGCCAACCCGGACCTGCCGCTCAAGATACTGGGATCGGATGGCAAGGAGATGCATCTGCCTGCGGGCCTGACCTGGATCCACCTGGTCGACCCCGGCACGGCCGTAGCCAGCAGCTGAAAGGCGGGTCTACTCAGGCGCGAATCGCGGCGCCCAGAACCGCGGGCAGCCCGGCCCAGTTGCCGGTTGCCTCGACGCCGGTCAGCGCCCTACCAAGCGAGGCCGCGCTGCGGTGAGTGGGAAAGTGCACCGGCTTGGGCCAGTTGACGATCGGCTGCTCGATCACCGTTTTTTCCACGCCCTCCAGCATTGATGCGTTGTGAACGAAGCCGAGCCCGCTCTGGATATCCTCGAGGCTGGAGCTGGGGTGGCCGCCCCAGGGAGGACCAAGGGCAAACCCGTATGCGCCCCAGATGTTGACGCCGACCGTGCCGTAACGCAGCGCCACGACAGCCCGATCCAGTGCGGCGCGGATTGATGGGTCGCGCCGCAGCGATGGAGGAATGACAATCGTGGCTACGAGCGTTCCCCAGACCCGCCGGTTGACAAAGTCGACGGCACGCTCCAGGAATTCGAGCGGACCAGCACAGTCGATTGAAGCCTGCGAGAGGACGGCGCAGAAGGGCTCTGTTCTGAATGCCGAGTCCCGGGGGTCGTTGGATTCGATTCCCGGGATGACGGTCCAGGGCAGCTCGCCCGGACCTGCCTGACCTATGCGCAGCAGCCCTGGCCTCCCCCGTGTCAGGGCGCGGTAGCGCTCCTCCGCCCCCGGATAGTAGGCGTATCGCGGTGGAACGCGCGCCAGTGACTTCTCGAGCAGGCCAAGCAGTCCACCCGTCTGAACCCGGCCGGTCGCGCTGATCAGTAACTTATGCGCGTTGCAGTTGAACGAGGCATTGTTGGTAATGCCTCCGGCGATGTTCTCCACCTGCCAGCGGAGCTGACGCTCAGAGTACCGGCCCGGGACGACGATAACGGGAGAGATATTTCCCAGTTCAGAGGTCACCGGTTTCCTCAAACGAGGCGATCCGGCCGCTTTACGGGCGTTCCGCTCCGCTCCCGGCGGCCCCCAGACCAGGGCTTCATGGGTTGCGTCCGAGCCGGTCAGGTGAACCTCGTCGACCGCCGGATGAAAGGCGAGGTACTCTCCCTCCTCCGCTCCGCCGTAAGTGATGGCCAGGAAATCGCTCGCGATGGCCGCTCTGAAGGCCTCCTCAAGCAGCGGGCCCAGATAAGCATTGACCGGGCTGATCTTGACGATGCAAACCTTTCCCTCGTTGAACATCTTGGTGGCCACGTCCAGTGGCGTGATGGCGTTGACGTTTCCCGCGCCGAGCACCAGTACCACCCGGCCTTCATGAGCAGCCTCGCGGTAAAAGCGGGCCCGATCTTGTGGCTTTGCGGAGGCCGCCAGGTGGGCCTGCGCCGTGATACCCGAGAAGAGAACCCGGTCGAGCGGTGTCGCCGGGAAGATGGTGACCTGGGCACGGCCGTCGATGGTCTGATCGATGGGTCCGATGCGGGTGGTCCCCGAGCGCCCTATAGAGGCCAGGGCTTCCTTGAGCAATCGCATGTTCTGTAGCGTTATGACCGGACCCAGCGACCATTCCTCGCCCGCCGTTGGACTGCCGGCCTGTATCCGCTTGGCTTCGCAGGCGGCACGCACCATCGCCGGAGCCACGCTCGCGATTCCCGCTGTCATGGCATCGAGCAGTCGCCGTCGCTCCGCGAGGGCAAGCAGCGCAAAGCGACTGGACGCCTCGCGGAGCCTGTTTGCGAAACGATCGAGATCCGCCTGCGGGGTTCGCGCCGGGGCCGCCGCAGGAGTCATCAAGGCGAGTCTACGGTGGCTAGACTCAGGCAATGGGGGACGTGCCATCGATTGACGGAGTGGTGACCGGACCTGCGTGACCTTCACCATCAGCTTCTCGGTCCGCGCGCCGCTGGCCACCACCTGGCGGGCCCTGCTCGACATACCTGAGGTCGTCCATTGCCTCCCCGGTGTCGAGTTGACGGAAGTAATTTCCGAACGAAGCTACGCCGGCAAGGCCGACCTGCACCTTGGGCCTCTTCGAGTTTCGTACCGTGGAGTCCTTCAGATCGAGGAGGTGGAGGAGCAGCAGAGTCACACCGTTCGGATGAGAGCTCGCAGTGACCGAGGTCGCGAAGCGAGCGCAACGGTGCGCGCCCGGTTGATCGAGGCTGGCGAAGTCACCACCGTGGTGATGAACATCGAGGTCAAGGAGAGTCGAATCCTAACCCGCTTCGGGCCGAGAAGCATGATCGGGATGGCTGCCCAGCGGATGTCAGAGCGTTTCGCTGCCTGCCTCGAGCGCCGCCTGGGAGCCATGCCGGCTTGATCGCGGCTGTGCTCCTCGCCGCCGGGGAGTCGAATCGGTTCGGCGGCCAGAAGCTGCTTGAGACCTGGCGCGGCCAGCCGCTGATCGCGCGGGCGGCGGGCAGCCTGCTGGGAGCCGGTCTGCGTCCGCTTGTGGTCGTGGTGCCCCCGGCGAAGGCGTTTTCTGAAGCACTCAAGGGTCAGGAGCTGGTGCTGATCGAAAACCACCAGCCGGAACGCGGGATCGGCCACTCGATCGCCCTGGGGATCGGCGGTCTCCCGGCCGGCGTCGCTGCGGCCCTGCTGGCCGTCGCTGACCAGCCATTGATGGACGAGCCCCTCATCAAAGCGCTCTGTGCCGCATATGTGCCGGGTGCGATCGTCGCCCCCCGTTACGGTACGCACCAGGGAAATCCGCGGATCTTCGACCGGCTTTTCTTCGCGGAGCTGTTGCGGCTCGACGGCGACCGGGGCGGCCAGACGGTAGCCTCGGCGCACCGCGGGCAGGTGATCGAGTGCAGCTTTCCAGAAGAGGCCGGGCTCGATATCGACCGGCCGTCGGACTTTCAGCGACTCCCAGGCTAGCCGGCTTGAGCCTGTGAGGGGGCTGAGACGGCCTGGTTGTCGTCGAGCACCTGCAGGAACCGTTCCACCAGGTCGATATCCCACTGCGTGCCCGCGCCCTCGCGCAGCGTCCGGATTGCCTCTTCCCGGCTCAGGCGGCGGCGGTACGGACGGTCGGCGATGAGAGCGGTGAAGGCGTCCGCTATGGCGATGATTCGCGCGAAGAGGGGAATCTGATCGCCGGCGAGCCCGTCCGGATATCCCGTGCCGTCGACGCGCTCGTGATGGTGGCGCACCGCGGGCAGCAGGCGGTCCGCCCGGGGCAGTGGCTCCAGCAGTCGCTCGCCGAGCGCCGGGTGCTCCATTACCTGGCGGAATTCATCGGGGTCGAGCCGGCCACGTTTGGCCAGGATGCCGGCGGGTAAGCGGAGGCTGCCGACGTCGTGGAGCAGGGCTGCCTTGTAGAGCAACGTCAGGTCATCCTCCGGCAGCCCCAGGACGGTGCCGAGACTCAGCGCCCAGTGTGCGACGCGCTCTGAGACGCCGGCCGTGTCCTCAACCCGATCATCGGCGACCCGCGCCAGCGAAACCACGACTCCCTCGAGCTCCTGCAGGCGGTTGTTCAGATAGCTGATCCGCAGCTGGGCTTTGACCAGCCCGAGGACCATGGCCCGCTCGACCGGCTTGACTACGAAGTCGTCGGCGCCTGCCTGCATGGCGCGCTCGCGCCGTACGTCATCGCCGTCCGAGGCCAGCATGATGACCGGGATCTCCCGAGTTGCGGGGGCGTTCTTGATCGCCCTGCAGACATCGGTGCCGTCCATGTCGGGCAGGGCCATCTCACAGAGAACCAGGTTGCAACGGTGAGCCGAAACTTGACGCAGTCCGGAAGCTCCGTCCCCGGCGACGACCACCCGGTGCCTGGCAGACCCAAGGTATGCCTCGAGCACCCGCAGGTTCTCTGTGTCGTTATCAACCACCAGTACGGTGGCTGCCTGGGGCGCTGCCCCTGGTGGTGCGGGCGTCATCGCGTCGTCCGCCCGATCAGCCGGTTGAGGCTACCAAAGTCCCGTTCGGCGGCCATCCGCATGAAGGCGAAGGCCCGGTCGACTTCGCCCCGGCCACGCAACACCTCCGCATACATGGCGCAGACCTCCGCGAGTTTGCCACCGGCCTCGCGCCGCGCCAGCGCCATCATCGCGGCGCGCAGCCTGCGGTTTGCGGCGCCGGAGTCGCCAAGGCGCTCCTGGGCACATCCTTCCAGGGCTGATGCGAGCGCCTGGTGGAGGTGATCGCCGGAGCGTCCGGCCGCAGCCGATGCCTCGCGCGCCAGGCGGCAGGCTTCCTCGGCTTCCCCGCGGTCCAACGCGTAGCGGGCCAGTTCGGTCGCCGAGGTGCCTACCCCGAAGTCATCTTTCAACTCGCGAGCGCGCTCAAGACATTGCCGTTGAAAACCCTCCGCCTCCCGCTTGCGCCCGGCGGCGTAATGCACATCGCCCAGGTTGTTCAAAACCAGGTTTGCACTCCGCTCGTGGTGGAGGCGTGCATGGAGGTCGAGGGCCCGATTGCAATGCTCGATCGCGCGGTCGAGATCGCCGATCGCGCGCGCGGACACGCCGAGCGCCATGTGAGCATTGGCTATTCGAAAAACGTTCTCGGCGTCCGTGGCGGCGGCCAGCGCCTGGCGGAAGTAGCGATCCGCGGCCGCCAGCTGGCCCATGCCGTAGGCTGCCCTTCCCAGGTTGGTAAGCAGTCGAGCTCGCAGTGCCGGATCTGCGTGGTGGGCGCGGTCCATCCACTGCAAGGCCCGAAGATCCGCCTCCATCGCGGCGTTGAACTGTTCCTGTTGGGCGAGAACGGTTCCGATCTCCACATAGATGGCCGCGTTGAGCTCAGGGTCGTCGGGCGGTGCCGTGGCCGCCGCCAACTGGTGTTGCGAGAGGGCGTCTGCCAGCTGGCCGAGTGCGTCCAGGGCAGTGCCCCGGATCCGATACAGATCCGCGCGTTCGTTAGCGGTCGGTGCCAGCAGGAGCGCCTCCTCGACGGCAACCAGCGCCTGTTGTGGTTCGCGGGCCTTGACCGCGAGCTCGGCGCTCTTTCGCAGGTAACTGACCTGATTGGCCGCCCGCTCGCCGGTGAAGTGACCAACGGGTAAGCCGAGCCGGTCCGCCATCACGCGCAACTTGGCCAGGGAAGGAGTTGCCCGGTTTCGCTCGACCTGGCAGATGAAGCCTTTGCTCGCGAGCCCCCTGGCCAGCTGCTCCTGGGTCAACCCTCGGGCGAGGCGGGCCTCGCGTAGGCGTTCTCCAACTGAGTTCATAAATGCACCCCCAGTTAACCTTTACTAAACAAGCTGTCGAAAGTATATTGACACCAAATCGCACCGGGTGCTAGATTCCGGCTAAACGGTCGGGACACCCGGCGCCACCAAGGAGGGTGTCATGCACCGTTTCATCGTCGCCATTGCCGCCGTTTTCGCAGCCGTCCTGGCCGTCGCCGACTCATTGCCGGGCGGACACTAAGCCGGTTCCGGGGGACTTGGAGGGCGCTTGCTCGGGGCAAGCGTCCTTTCTGTTTCCTGGCGGGCTGCCTTAGGGCGAGGCGCTGGGGGAGGGGCCTGGTGAGGCCGCCGGCTGCAGGGCGCTGAGCTGCTGCAGGAGTGCTCCGACCGCCTGGATCTCTTTCGCGTAGGAAGCGAAGTCGCCGGCCTGGAGGTCCTTGACGGCGGCGCTGTAATGCTGGTTCGCCTGAGCGATCAGCTGAGCCGCGGTGGCGCTCACCGGTGGGCCGGTGGGTCCGGGGCCGGTGCCTGTTGGTGTGCTCGTGGCTGTCCCAAGCAATGAGGCGAGCGCCTGGTCCAGGGTGTTCTCCATGGCCACGTTCTGCCCCGTGGCGACGATCACCTTCTTCAGTTGGGGTTTGGCGACGTTGGCCGCCTCCAGGTAGATCGGCTCGACGTAGAGCAGCGATGTTTCGATCGGCAGGACCAGAAGGTTGCCACGAATGACCTTGGATCCGGGAGCGTTCAACAAAGTGAACTGGGACTTGATTGCGGGCGCCTGGTCGATGTTCGACTCAACCTGCTGCGGACCGATTACCAGGCTGTCTTTGGGAAAACGGAAGTCGAAGAGAGTGCCGTAATCCGGTTGGTCCGAGCGCGCGGCCAGGTAGGCAATCATGTTGGTCTTACCATTCGGCGTGTAGGGCAGGATGGTGACAAATTCCTCCTTGGCCTCGCCCGGCAGCCGCATGATCACGTAAAACGGCCGCATCGCGGCCGGCACGCTGGCCTGGTCGAGGTTCTCCTTGGCGATCTGCCACTGGTCTTCGCGGGTGTAAAAGGTGTTTGGATCCTCGACGTGATACGTCTGGAAGAGCTGGGCCTGGACGTTGAAGAGGTCGCGGGGGTAGCGGATGTGAGCCTGCAGGCCCGATGGCATCTGGCTGAAGGGTTTGAAGAGTCCCGGAAAGATCGATGAGTAGGTATTGGCAATCGCGTCGCGGCTGTCGATCTGGTAGAACGTGGTGCTTCCGTCGTAGGCGTCGACCACGACTTTGACGGAATTTCGAACGTAGTTGATCCCTGGGAGACCGCTGTCGTCGGCCGAGAGCCGGCTGTAGGGATAGTGGTCAGTGGTCGTGAATCCGTCGAGGATCCAGTAGAGCTTGCCATCGACCACCACGATGTAGGGGTCCCGGTCGAACTGGAGAAAGGGAGCAAGGGCACTTACCCGGTCGAAGACGGCGCGATTGAAGAGCACCTTTGTCTGTGAGGTCAGCTGGGGGCTGATCAGAAGGTTGATGTCGCCGAAGCGGATCGCGAAGGCTAGGCTTCGAAGCCCCGAGGTAAGCGCAACCCCGGTCGTGCCCTTCCATCTTGTGAGGTGCGTGCTTTCGGCGAGATAGTCGAGCTCCGCCTGTTTCGAGTCGACCACGACGTAGTCGGTCGCATGCCGCCCGAAGTAGATCGCCGGCTGGGTAACCACCGGATCACCCACGGGTGGGATGTTCTTGAGAGTCAGCACCGGGTCCCCCTCGGGCGTGCCCTGGTTGGCGCGGGCGGCAATCACGCCGTACCCGTGGGTGTATTGCAGGCGTAAGTTGACCCAGTTCTGTGCCTGCGGCGGAAGGCCGCTGGTGTCGAGTTCCCTGGCACTGAGAAGCAGCTGGAGGTACTGGTTGCCCAGCTGATAGCGGTCAACGGCGACGTCGTAGATGCTGTAGTAGGTTCGCAGGCTTTGCAGGTTCTCGAGCGCTGCGGGCAGCGCCAGCTGAGGATCCCAGAGGCGCGCGTTCTGCACCGTTTGCGGATTGCGTGCCACCGCGTCGGCTGTAATGGTGTCGTGAGGCGTAAAGGGCCGATCCGCGATCGACGCCAGGCCGTAAGCCTGGCGGGTGAAGCTGATCTCGTTCTTGATGTAGGGCGACTCCCGCGACTGCTCGCTTGGAGCTACCTGG
>DASWQQ010000175.1:0-3706 GCA_036403615.1 Candidatus Dormiibacterota bacterium
CCCTCGTCTTTGCCTGTGAGTACGCGATTCGCGGCCTTGTGCTCGCACCCGGGTCCCTTCCGCTGGCCCTTCCAGTCGCGATCATCATTCCGGCCCTCGCTGCAGTGGTCTGGCCGGCATTTATCCCGCTGATCCTGGCGCTCTATCCAACCGGCCGGCCCTCGCCGAAAAAATGGTGGACGGCCGTCTGGGCGTCGATCGTCTTCGGCCTCCTCTATGGCCTGTCGCTGCTGCTGATGCCGGGGACCATGGCCGCTGTGATCCGCCAGAGTGTCAGTCTCCACCTGGGCAACCCGCTCGGGAATTCACTGGGCACCTTGCTGACAAGCGTGACGCAATCACCGCTGCTGCTGGTGCCATTCATGCTTGCCCTGCTCTCGGTGGCAGACCGCTGGCGCAAGGCTCGCGGCGACGAGCGGCAACAGCTGAACTGGCTGGCCGCCGTCTGCCTGCTTATAGGGCTGATGCTGATCCCGTTCGGTACGGTGCAGCGGGGCGGATCAATTCCGCTCTGGTTGAGCTGGGCGATAGGCTCCATCCTGCTGTTCGCGTTTGCCTTCGGGGTCCCGGGGGCGGTCGCGGTCGCTATCCTGCGCTACCGCCTGTACGAGATCGACGTTGTCCTCAACCGCGCCCTGGTCTACGGCGCGCTTGCCGCCTTCATTACCGCCGTCTACGTCGGGATCGTGGTCGGCATCGGCGCCCTGATTGGTTCCCGCGGCCAGCCCAACCTGGCGCTTTCGATTGCAGCCACCGCCGTCGTTGCCCTCGCCTTCCAGCCGGTGCGCGAACAGATTCAGCGACTGGCAAACCGACTGGTCTACGGCCAGCGCGCGACACCCTATGAAATCCTGGCGCTCTTCTCACACCGTGTCGCGGGTGCTTATGCGAACGAGGAGGTATTGCCGCGGCTGGCGCAGGTCCTGGGCGAAGGCACGGCGGCGGCGGCGGCGACCGTGTGGGTTGAGAACGGGGGTTACTCCGACCCACTTGCGACCTGGCCGGTGGACGCTGAGCCCGTTTCCCCCTCGTCGGCCGACCGACATGTGGCCGTGCGACACCAGGGCGAGCAGCTTGGCACGCTCGCCCTCAAGAAGCGGGCTGGCGAGCCGCTCACTCCGGTAGAAGACAAGCTTCTCGCCGACGTCGCGGCCCAGGCGGGCCAGGTACTGCGCAATGTCAGGTTGACCGCGGAGCTGCAAGCAAGACTCGACCAAATTTCCAGCCAGGCAGAGCGCCTAAGGGAGTCGCGGCAGCGGATCGTTGCCGCCCAGGATGCCGAGCGGCGCCGCCTCGAGCGCAACATCCACGACGGCGCGCAGCAGCACCTGGTGGCGCTGGCGGTCAAGCTTCGTCTCACCGCCGCTCTTGCCAAAAAGGACACCGGTCGGGCGATCAAATCGATCGATGAACTGCGCCGGCAAACAAAAGACGCGCTCGAGACGCTGACAACGCTTGCCGCCGGCCTGAACCCTCCCATACTGCGTGAGCGCGGCCTCGCGGCAGCGCTCGCGTCACAGGTCGGGAAGGATGGGACGCAGGTCGAGGTGGTCGACACTGGAGTCGGTCGTTATGCCGAGGATCTCGAGGCGGCTGTCTACTTCTGCTGCCAGGAGGCGATCCAGAACGCGATCAAGCACTCGCGGGCAGGGCGCGTCGAGGTCCACCTATCGGAAGAACCTGGCCTCCTCCACTTCGAGGTAAGAGACGACGGTGTCGGATTCGACGCCTCGAGCGCGAGTCAGGGTGCGGGAATGCAGAACATGGCCGACCGGATCGCCGCCGCCGGCGGCTCATTCCAGGTCGACTCCAGGCCCGGTTCCGGCACCACCGTCCGCGGCCTGGTCCCGACCGTCTCTCCCTCGCCCCTTGTGAGTAAGGCTCGGGGTGGCGGGTCAGTCTCTATCTAGAGCCTCCAAAACCGGCGCAAGCGCCTCAAGCGACGACTCGCTGATCGGATCCAGCACGAGTTGAACATGGGCAACACCTTCGCGGGCAAAGCTGCGTAAGCCTTCGGCAATTACCTCCGGCGCACCTTCGAGCGGGGGCGCGATCGCGTCGGGGTTACCCTGCGAGCGACCGCCGCCATCAGACAACTTGACCAGCACTGCGACCGTTCTCTCCACACTTGCCGGGTCGCGACCAACCGCACGGCACGCGGTATCGACCTTGTCTCGAAGGGGGCGATACGTCTCCGGCCGGTTCCCGGCCCAGTCGTACCAGGCGTTCCAGGAATCGACGTGGGGGAGGGTGATGGCCAGCATGCGCTCACCTTTCGTCCCGACCATCAATGGCGGGCCGCCGGGGCGCGGGTGCGGTATCAACTCGCAGTCTCGTGCCGAGTAAAACTTGCCTTCGAAATCGACTTTGCCTTCACGCAGCAACGAGCGGATGACCGTGAAAGCCTCTTCGAAGCGCGAGACTCTCTGGTCGAAGGGGAAACCAAAAGCGCGGTACTCGGTTTCATTCCAACCGGCGCCGAGTCCCAGGATCAACCGTCCGCCGCTGATCTCGTCGACCGTCGCTGCCATCTTGGCCAGCATCGCCGGGTTGTGGAAGCTGGTGCAGGCAACCAGCGGACCGAGCGCAATGCGGTTGGTCGAGGCAGCGATCGCCGCCAGTATGGTCCATGCCTCCCAGGGTCCTCGTGCGCCATGCTCCGCATCGCGATACAGCAAATGGTCGCCGACCCACACCGAGTCGATGCCTATCTGCTCGCCGAGCAGAGCCATCGAGACCATCTCCGGCCAGCGGACCTCCCGCTCAACCTCAGGTAACTGGAAGCCGACCTTCAGCGGTCTCAGCTCAAACCCTGCCGCACAGTGAGATCATGCCACTAAGCCTATGAGTACCTGGGCGTGGGTGGCCGTTGTGGCCGGGCTGATTCTGATCATTGTCATTTACATCGTCAGCCGCCCCCGACTGCCACCCCTGACCAAAAAGGCCAGCTTGCCAACACCAGAGACTGTCACGCGAACACTCGAAGAGATCGACTGGACCGGACTCCGCCGCAGGCTAGAACAACTGGCCGATGCCGCTCTTCCTGAGCGTTCGAAGAAGGTCAAGGAATTGCTGCAGGCGACACCACCCGGCCGGGACTCGTACATCCAGACCATCGACCGGATTGCCAACATGTCGATACTGTTTGTCGATCCGGCAAGGCTAACGGCACTGGCGGGGCGGATGCGGCGCACGCTCGACCAGGAAACCGGCTAAGGGCGCGGGCCCCCGGCGACGCGCGGCCCGGGCGACTCGCGGTCGCGGTGTGGAAGGTATGTACGGTCGCTGATCCATTCCGCCGGGATGATGGCCAGGGCACGGGCAAGGCCATTGATCGGCGTGGCATAGGTCGATCGCAGCTCCGCGAAATGAGCCCATGCCGTGTCGGCAGGCCTGCACTTATAGCCGGCCTTCTGCAGTCGGACCAGCACCTGGTCGAACTCGAAACGTTCGATAACCGGCGTCTCCTCTCTGACCGCCCAGCGACTGAAGTAGTAGGACAGGTCCTGGACCAGGTGGTTGCCGACGCGATACATCAGCTTCGCCGGCCCCTGCGACTGGTCCTCTACCGCGCTCAACACCAGCACGGCCGCGTCCATCACGGCTCCAAAGGAGTTGAGCCAGGCTTCGTTGTCGTGACTCGATCGGAAGAAAAGCAGCATCGGATAGGCGAGGTGACTCTCGAGCACGGCCGCTGCCCACTGAC
>DASWQQ010000176.1:0-6501 GCA_036403615.1 Candidatus Dormiibacterota bacterium
GTCGCGAGAGGTGGTGGCTGGTCGGGGTAGCAGCCGCCTTCGGCATGATCCGGGTGGCGAACGCTATTCCGGTGCTGGTGATTTTGCTTGTGTCGTTCTGGGGCAAACCCAGGCAGCTCGCGATTGCGGTCGGCTCGGGACTGCTGGCGATGGCGCCACTGATCGCCCTCGCCTTCCTCTGGGATCGACACTGGGTTGGCGATTACATCGATGGCATTGGCGCTTATCCATTCAATGGCAGTGCCAAAGTCGCAAGCCACTCGCTGGGTTACCCGGGCCTGGGAATGCTGGCACTGCTCGCCAGCCTGGTCGCCCTCTTCCTTTTGCGGCGCAACATCGGAGGACGGCTCGACCCCGGGCGGGCAGCGCTGGCGATGGGACTCACGGTGTTGGTCGCGCCGCTGGGTGGGCTCTACTGCGCGATCTTTGTCCTCCCTGCCCTGGTCCGCCTCGGGATGCGCCCCGGTTTCTCGATGGTGCACTGGATTGCTGCGATCGTTCCCTGGGTGATGGTGCTCCTGCTGGCACCGATGCTTCTCAGCCGCGATCCGGCACTCACCTTGAACTTTGTCAGCTTCATCGACTTTGGCCTGCTTCTGCTCGCCTATCCGCTGCTACGCATGCCACCGGAGCTTGAGACGGCCGAGCCGCCGCAGGCATTCCGGGCGGCCTGAGCTCTAGGCTGCCCGGGCGGCGAGCGCACCGAGCGTCGCCCGCAGCGCGATTCGCCGATGGACCTCGCGAACCAGGGCTGCTGGAGAGGTGCCGTCGGTTATCCGGATGACGAGCGCCGACTGGCCGGGGTGGGCCAGCACCGCCAGGTTGCAGAGCACGATGACATCGGGGTCGGGCATCGGATGGAGCAGGGTATCGACGAAGGAAGACGCCTGCTGGACGGCGTAGCCGCTGGAGGCGAGTTCGGCTGCATAATGCTGCCGAATCAGGGCCTCGTCCGCGATCAGCAGAACGCTGGCGATTTTTGTTTCGGTTTGCATGTCGATCATGATGCGGCCTCGCGCCGGCCTCATGGGTAGTCCGTTCGGACCATAGAAATCGGACTCTCGGCGAATCTAGCGAGCGGGCGCGGCGACCTTCGGATGCAGGTTGGCGATCGCCGGGATGACCTTCTCGCCAATGATTTCGAGCGGCTTGATCTTGTCGACGTGCGCAACGCCGCCGATGACCGTCTGGATGCCCATGCCGTTCAGCCAGTGGAGGCCGCCGATCACCTTGTCGACCTTCTCGCCGTTCTCGCCCACATCAAAGGTGAACATCGCCGTCTTCTCGATCTCGTCGTAGTTACGACCAACCGCCTGGCAGTGCTCGCGCAGGACCTCGAGCTTGTGGGGCAGTTCGGGCGTTGGAAAGAGGTTGCAGGCGTTGGCATATTGCGCCACCATCCGCAGCGTCTTCTTCTCGCCGCCGCCGCCGATCAGAATCGGAGGATGAGGCCGCGTCAGCGATTGCGGGGAGTTGAGCGGGCGGTCGAGCTGGTTGTGTTTGCCCTTGTAGGGTTTCTCTGAGCCGCGCTCGCCCTCCCACATCTGCAGGCAGATCTGGAGTGTCTCCTCGAGGCGCTCGAAGCGTTCCGCCATCGGCGGGAAGGGGATGCCGAGGCCCTTGCTTTCCGCTTCGTTCCAGGCGGCGCCGATACCGAGCCAGGCGCGGCCGCCGCTGAGCACGTCGAGGGTGGTCACCGTTTTTGCCAGGATGCCGGGATACCGGTAGACTGCCCCCGTCACCATGGTTCCGAGGCGCGCCTTCGAGGTCACGCCGGCCATGAAGGCGAGCGCGCTGTAGCCCTCGAGCATGTCCTTCTCCGGCGGTCCGATCATCCCGATCTGCCAGAAGTGGTCCATCACCCAGATGGAATCGAAGCCGGCCTGGTCAGCGGTGCGCGCGATCTGAGCGAGGGTACCGCCCAGTTTGCTCGGGCCGCCGGGCCAGGAGAAGTCTGCGATCGAAAGGCCAATCTTCATCACCCCATCATGCAGCAGTCGCTCCCGGGATGCGCGGCGCGAATATGATGCGACGACATAGATGAAGCCCGTGCTCTGCGTGAGAAATGACCGTGAAGACACGCTGGGCATCAGCCACGCGGCCCTCGCGGCTGAAAGCGTAGCGGTTCTGCGCCGCGACGGATTCGCCGGCGGGACCGCCCTGCCGGAGATCGAGGAGATTTCCGGCCTGATTGTTTTCGGCGGGGAGATGAACGTCGATGAGATTGAGCGCTACCCCTACCTGCTGGCACAACGGCAACTGATGCGGCGGGCGATCGACTCCGGCATGCCAGTGCTGGGAATCTGCCTCGGTGCCCAGATGATGGCCCGGGCCCTGGACGCTCCCGTGTACCGCGCGCCCGTCCGGGAGCTCGGCTTCTATCCGGTCACCCTCACCGGTGCCGGGCAGGGCGACACGCTGCTCGGCCATTTCCAGAGCGGGGATCGCGTCTTCGAGTGGCACGAGGACACCTTTGACCTGCCTCAGGGTGCGACGCTGCTGGCGGCCGGCGCGGAGGTCCCGGTGCAGGCATTTCGGTTCGGCCCCAATGCCTGGGGAGTCCAGTTTCATTTCGAGGTCGATCGCGCTGGTGTCGAGGCATGGCTTGCCGTCGCACAGCCCGGTCTTCGACGGGTGTGGAATCGAGACGCGACTGAGGTCCGCGCTGAGCTGGACCGCTATCTCGAGGCGCAGCAGCAGCGGGGGCGCCGCCTATTCGCCAGTTTTGCCCGCTGCGTCCTGGCGGCTAACCCGTAGCGGCCGTGACCCGTTGCCCGCGCAACCAGCGCACCAGTTCAGCTACCACCTCGTAGCGTCCGAATGAGGGCATCAGGTAGACGCCCTGGACCAGATGCCTTACCTCCTGGAGCAGGTCGCGCGATTGCTGTAGCCCTTCGGCGATGCCGTTCTCACCTGCCCGTCGCATGCGCTCGCGAAGCTGCTCCGGCACCACGATACCGGGGACCTCGTTGTGCATGAATTCGGCATGCCGGGACGATTGAAGCGGCAGAACTCCGAGCAGGAACGGAATCGGGATCGGTCCGGTCTTCTCGAAGAAGCGCTCCAGCGTCTCACGCTCATATAGAGGTTGCGACATGGCGACGTGCGCGCCGGCCTCGATCTTCTGCTTGAAGCGGGAGATCTCCTGGTCGAGGTCTTCGGCGGTCGGGTTCACCGCGCATGCGATGGTGAAGGCGGCGGGCTTGCCGATCGAGGTCCCCAGCCAGTCGTAGCCCTGGTTGAGCCGCTCAAGCACCTTGATCAGGCCGATGGAGTCGACGTCCCAGACGCCCGTGGCCGAGGGGTAATCGCCGATGCGGGGCGGGTCCCCGGTGAGCGCGATGATATTCCG
Source organism: Candidatus Dormiibacterota bacterium (assembly GCA_036403615.1). Classification (GTDB taxonomy): domain Bacteria; phylum Chloroflexota; class Dormibacteria; order CF-121; family CF-121; genus JALYYC01. Next base: position 3,353 of record DASWQQ010000176.1, read on the forward strand.
GATCCCGAGTGCGTGAGCACCGATCAGCTCTGCCTGGAGCGCCATCAGGTTCTTGTCTCGGGACGTGAAGTGGATCAGGGTGTCTATGCCGACCTGCGCCTGGACCATCACCGCCAGCGAGAGCGCGCTCATCCGAACGCGCGCCATCGGGCTGTCTCCGATGTTGATGGCGTCGGCGCCCGCCTCCTTGATCAGTTGAGCGCCGGCGATGCATTTTGCCGGGTTCAGCCCGCGCGGCGGATCGATCTCCACGCTGACCACGAACGCGCGGTCTTTGAGGCGCTGCGCAAAATGAGTCGGGGGGAGTTGCTCAGCCGGGGTGAGGTCGATGCTGATGCTTGCCGGCGAGGTCGCCTGCGACCTGGGCGCAGCCGGCGCTGCGGGCCTCAGCGCGGCGCGCATGGCGGCAATGTGCGCCGGCGTGGTGCCGCAGCAACCGCCGATGTAGGCGATGCCGAGCTCGGCCGCCTGTCGGGCGTAGGTGGCGAAGTACTCCGGTGTGGCGAAGTAAAAGAAGCGCCCTTCGACGCGGGCCGGTAGGCCGGCATTGGGCTGGCCGGAGAGAGGCTTCCGGGTCAAGGTTCGCATGCTTTCCAGCACCTGGAGGGCCACCTGTGGGCCCACTCCGCAGTTGACGCCGATGACGTCGACGCCCGCCTGCTCGAGCGCCTGGACAACCTGGGATGGCTCCTCGGCGCTGAGCGTGAGGCCGTCCTCGGCGAAGGTCATCTGGGCGACGATCGGCAGGTCGCTGGTTCCGCGTGCGGCGCTGACGGCCGCCAGCAGTTCGGGCAGGTTGGTGAAAGTTTCGAGCACCAGCAGGTCGGCGCCGCCTTCGAGCAATCCCTCGATCTGTTCTTTGAAGGCGGATTCAGCCTGTTTGAGGCTGATCCGGCCGATCGGCTCCAGCTGCTGGCCAATCGGTCCGACGGAACCGGCCAGGAAAGTTGCCTCCCCCGTGATCTCGCGCGCCTCGCGAGCCAGCTTGACGGCTCGCAGGTTGATCTCGCGGACCCGGTGCTCGAGCCCGTGCCGGGCCAGCTTGAAACGGTTGGCGCCGAAGGTGTTGGTTTCGATCAGTTCAGCACCGGCAGTGATATAGGCGCGGTGGATCTCTTCGACGATGCGAGGCTCGGTCAGGTTGAGTTCGTCAAAGGAGCGGTCGAAGCTGACTCCGCGCGCGTGCAGCTGGGTACCCATGGCCCCGTCGCCGAGGAGGGGGCCCTGCTTCAGGCGCTGGAGAAAGGGATGGGCCACGGCGGGAATGGTACGGCAGCCCGGGCTGCGAGTGGGCGCAAGAGGTGCCGAAACCGGGGCGTTGTTTCCCTGCGACATGGTTGTGACGGCCAATTCGGGACGTTCGGCGGGTGGGGGAACGGATCATGCCGTGGTAATCGGCGCCGGGGCGACCGGGTTGACGGCGGCCGCGGAGTTGAGCCGCCTGGGGCTGGCGGTGACGGTGGTGGAAAAGGATCAGACCTCTGTCGGTGGACGGTCGCGAACGCTCGAGTTCATGGGTTGCCGATTCGATATCGGTCCCCAGCCGCTCTTCTCGGAGAACGGGGAGGTCGAGTCTTTCTTCACCCGGGTCCTGGCCGACGAGCTTGGTGAGCTGGCCGGAAGGGCGCGGGTCCTCAATCGAGGCAGGTACCTGGACATGCCGATCACGCCCTGGGACGCTCTTCTCAGCCTGGGTCCGCCCGAGGCCGCTCGCTCTCTTTTCAGCATGGCGCAGGGGCGGCTCAATCCGATTGAGGAGCCGCTGAGCCTCGAAGACTGGGGCCGGAATCAACTGGGCGCTCGGCTCTTCTCCAGCCTTCACGCGGGCTACCTCGAGAAGATCTGGGGCGTTCCCGCGGCTGAGCTTTCCTTCGACAACCGGGCGGACTGGCTCGGGCAGATGCTGTCGGCGCCGAAGTCCTTTCAATATCCGCGGCTCGGAATCGGCCAGCTCTGGCACTCAGTCGCGGCCGGCCTCGAGAGTGAAGGCCACCGTATGCGTCGAGGCGAGCAGGTCGTTGCCGTGAGGCACGCCGGGGGGCGCGTGATTGCCGTCACGGTGCAGGATCCGCGCGGCCGGACGGTCGACCTCGTTGGTTCCTACTTTCTCAGCACGATTCCGATCAATCATCTTATTCGGAGGCTGTCACCGGCGGCCCCGGGTCCGGTCCGCCAGGCGGCGGAATATCTCAGCTACCGAAACCTTGTGACTGTCAACGTTGTCCTCGACAGGTCGGACACATTTCCGGACCAGTGGATCGATGTCTTTGACCCGTCTGTCATGGTGGGGAGGATTTCAAACTTCAAGAATTTCAGCAGCGCGATGGTGCCAGATCCCGGTCTCACCGGCCTCGGCCTGGAGTATTTCTGCTCCCCCACGGACGAGTCGTGGTCCGCCTCGGATGCGGACATGCTCGATCTCGGCCGCCGCGAGCTGATTGCTCTGGGACTCTGCGATCCAGACGAAGTCAAGGCGGGGATGGTATGCCGTCAGGAGGAGGCTTTCCTGCTCAACGGCCCCTCGGCGGATGAGTCTCTGGCTGTAATCGCCGAGTGGCTGGAGGTCGCGCTTCCCAACCTCCGGGTGGCGGGTACCCACGGTGGTTGGGGGCAGGCGCAGCAGGAGGCTTCTGTCCGTGACGGGTTGGCGCTGGCCCGGGATATTGCGAGCGCCACGGCGCGCCCCGGGGCCGAGGCCAGGCCGGCGCGCACCGACTTCGGAGCGCCGAAAGGGGTGGATATACTGGTCGGGTTTCGCTCCGGAGTAGCTCAACGGTAGAGCGGCGCGCTGTTAACGCGATGGTTCCCGGTTCGAATCCGGGCTCCGGAGCCAGATCTTATCGGGCTGGGGAATTCTGAGCCGCAACCTTCGAATTCAAAACCTCCCCTGACTCTCCCGACCGGCTGCAAGCCGCACCTCGATGCCTGAGGTCGTTATTGATGGGACCTCCGCCTCATTGAAACGCCGGCCCTCGACCGGCGCCGCGAATGCTACGTCGCAGTAGAGCGATGCGCGGGTCATGGTCACAGTTTGTGATAGCAAGTCCAGACACCCTTGAGCGATCGAGGCTGCGCCTCGGGCGACGTCACCGATCCGTTACCGACTCAGTCCAGAGCCCATACAGCGCTTCCACCTCCTCAACAGGCAG
>DASWQQ010000177.1:0-4926 GCA_036403615.1 Candidatus Dormiibacterota bacterium
AGGAGCCTGCCCCGCGGGGGCATCGACTGAAGGCGAGTTTGACGATCCGGAAACAATATAGATAACACCTGTGTTCGGCCCGCCAAAGCCAGGGGTGGCCGGTGGCCAGGGAGTGCCCGAGGAAGCGCCGTTGACACAGGGGGCGGCGGCCAGTGAAAGGCCGACAGCGTAGCGCCTGGTGGCTGCCAGCACGTCGGCATTCGTCATCCGCGGGTTCCCCGTCAGAGTCGCTTGACGGGCACCCTCACGGACGGCCGAGGAAAGCGTGGCGTAAACGTAGGCCGCGCGCCCAAAATCGATGACCGAGACCAGCATCATGATCAGCATCGGCGCGATCAGGGCCATCTCGACCAGCGATTGGCCACGACTCCGCCGGCGCCTCATGGCTGCCCCTGGATGACCATGGTTGTCGTCGCCTGGACGTGGATGTTGCCGGATAGATTGTCGATCAGCGGCGTTGCCGGAGTGAAGTTGTACAGGACTGTCACCCGCACGGTTTCCCCGGTCGCCCCGCTGCTGAGGCTGTCGTTTTCCGCGAAACAGGCAAAGACATAACCGGTGTTCGGCTGGGTCGGGTAATACGCGTCGGCGTAGGGCGGTCCCACCTGGCAGTTGACCGGCGCGAAGGCCGGGCTGGGCTCGACCAGGTTGAGGTCGGCGGCCTCGCGGCGGACCGCGGCAATCACCGCCGCGTGGCTGGACGAGGCGTTTCCGCTGCCGGGATCGTAGGAAGATCCAAGCCGAGCCCCCTCACGGGCGGCATTGGTTACCTCGATCGAGTAGTAGAAAACGCGGCCGAGGTCCGTGCTTCCCAGGACAAGCAGGCACAGGATCGGGAATAGCAGAGCCGTTTCCACGATCGCCTGGCCCAACTTGCCACGCCTGCGGAGACCCGTTCGCACGACAGGGTAAAGCATGCTCCGCTGAACTCGGCTTGAGTTCCGGTCGTTAGGACCATTCACCACGGCCATACGACGACAAAAACGTTACGAGGGGCGTTATCTTGGTCAGTCTGTGAACTGGCGGGCGGGGGTCAGCCGTTGCTCCGGACCGAGCAAGGGCAGGTAGAGGCTCAGGATCAACGCCGAGAGCCCGATGATGAAGGCAGCCAGCACGATCGAAATCCCCGGGTCCTTGTTGATCGTGAGGTCCGTGTACTGCTTCAAACCCGTGAAGGTGAGCCGGTAGCCCTCGGGCGTCGTAACGCTGTCGCCGAGGCGCAGCGCGCCGCGCCAGCGGAGGTCCATGCTGCCGGTATCGAGGGTGAACACGTTTTGGGGCTGGTTGAGATGCAGATCACCCCGGAAGAGGCGCACCAGGAGCAGCGGCGTCTTGAGCTGTGGCGTGCCGGCGGAGATTGCCTGGTTGTGGATCTGTGGATCGGGCATGAAGATCGCGGTCGCGCCCAGCTGCTGGTTTCCCGGCCCAGCGGAGGGCGCCTTCAGTACACCGTTGGCGAGCTGCGGATCGCCGACGAAGATGGTCGGCCCGTCGGCCACGACCCTGCCGTCTGGAGTCTCGATCTTGAGTGTCGGGGCCCAGCCATAACCGGCCTGGTAGAGCTTGACGCCGCGGTACTCGACGTAGTGGTTTACCTGGATGCTCCGGCTCTCGACCAGCTGCCCGTTTTCGAAGATGCGCACTCTCGAGGTGAAGTCCTTGGGCGCCCCGGTCGGCCAGTAGGCAGCGCTGAAGCTGTCGATCTTGACCTCGAACCCGGCGTGCTTCCCGCTCAGAACGCCCTCGCTGAGATTGTCGTAGTTTGCCCGCGCCTCGACAAAGCTGCCCCCCTCCACCACGGCTGCGTTGCCGACAAAGCCGGCCGACTTGCCAACCAGGACGCCAATCAGCAGTAAGAAGAAGCTGGCGTGAAAGATGATGCTCGCTACCTCAGCGAAGAGTGCCCGGTCACGCTGTCCGTGGAGGGCAAAACGGCGCCAGGCGGCGGGCACGCGGATGAACATGCTCGCCCCGATCGAGACATACATGAGTACTGCTGTAATCAAGAAGGGCCAGGAGCTGAAGATGTCGAAGAGACCGAGACGGGCGAGCCAGGGCGCGCTGTACGGATGGCGCAGCACGAAGCCCATCACGGCCTGCGGCTGCTGTGGTATCTGGGGTAGCAGCGTCCCGACGGTAGCCAGCAGCGCAAGGATGGCGAGCAGGATGATCGCCGTCCGCATCTTGCGCAACTCACGCCAGGCGCGACCGAGGACGCGCAGCGGCGTGATCCGCGGGCGTGCGGGCGCTGCCAGTGTCTCCCGAATCGGAGCCGGGGCGAGCACGCTACAAGTGTAGGGAGGCTGCCCGCGTGGCCCAGTCCAACACGAAGCCAGGGAACAGGCCGAGCACCATGGTACCCGCCGCGGAGGCCGCCAGTACAGTGGCCATCGAGATTCCGACCCGCTGACGCTCGACCGCCGCCTCGGGCGGCGCCGCCAGCATGACGACAATGACCCGCAGGTAGTAATAGAAAGAGACGATCGTCATTACGATCGCGATCGCGAGCGGCAGCCAGATCTGCCCGCCCACCAGGGCACGGAAGACGAAGAGCTTGGCAAAAAATCCGACCGTCGGTGGGATACCGGCAAGCGAGAGCATGAAGATGGTCATCACCGTTGCCAGGAATGGGCGCCGGTAGAACAGGCCGCGCCAGTAGTTGATATCCGCTGTCTCCTCCCCCGCCGCACCGATCGAGGTGACGACGGCAAAGGCGCCGAAGTTCATTACCGCGTAGGCCGCGACATAAAAGAGCGTCGCGCCGAACCCGGACGCCGTGCCCGGCAAAATGCCAAGCAGGATGAAGCCGGCATGGGCGATTCCGGAGTAGGCCAGCATTCGTTTCAGGTTGTCCTGTGTGATCGCCACCAGGTTGCCGATGATCAGCGAAAAGATGGCGATCACCGAGAGCGGGACGTACCAACGGTTCGAGATGGCGGGAAAGGCGGCTATGAACACCCGGCCGATCGCAGCAAAGGCGGCCGACTTGGTGGCGACAGACATGAACGTGGTGACAATCGTGGGCGCACCCTCGTAGACATCAGGCGTCCACATGTGGAAGGGCGCCGCCGAGGCCTTGAAGGCCAGCCCGATCGCCAGAAAGCCAATGCCGAGCAACAGGACCACGTTGCCAGACGCGCTCGCAGTGGCGAAGGCGGCGATGCCGCGCAGCGTCGTGCTTCCGGTAGCGCCGTAGATCAGGGCCATACCGTAGAGCAGGAAGCCGGTGGCAAAGCCACCAAGCAGGAGGTACTTGAGGGCCGATTCCTGCGAGCGCAGCTGGGCTCGGGCAAAGCCGCACAGCACATAGAGGGAGATGGAAAGCAGTTCGATCCCGAGGAAGATCGTCATCAGGCTGGTCGCCGCCGCCAGCAGCATCATGCCAAGGGTGGCGCCCAGCAGCAGGATGTAGTACTCGCCGTAATCGAGACGCAACGCCTTGAGGTAGCGCGGCGAGATGACCGCGGTAAAGATCGTCACCGCAATCAGAACCACGTTCATAAAGGCGGCGAGGCTGTCACCGGTGACCGTGCCGCTGAAGGCAATACGATTCTGGCCCCAGAGCGGAACGTTGGCCACCAGCGCGCCGATCAGCCCGATGACGGTGACGGCGGCGAGGATGCCGCGCCGGCCCGGGGGGACGAACAGCTCCAGCAGCAGCACGACGAGGGCCGTCGCGGTAACGACCAGTTCCGGCAGGATCGCGGTGTAGTCGATGCCGATGCCGTTGAGATCGATGGCTGCCGCGAGCATCATCGAGTCAGCACCGGGAGCGCTTTCACGGTCGCCTCTACCGCGGCCGGAAAGAAGGCGGGTGTGATGCCGATCAGCACCATCAGCGCCAGCAGCGGCGCGAGCACGCCGACATCCGAACGGCGCAACTCGCCGAAGCCGGTGGGTTCAGCCGGCCCGCCCTGGAACGATCCCTGGTACATCGAAAGCACGTACCAGGCCGCGAGGACGACACCAATCCCGGCCGCAATCGCCAGCGGGGTAAAGGCGTTCCAGGCTCCCAGCATGATCAGGAACTCGCCGACGAAGCCGTTCAAGCCGGGGAGGCCGAGCGCGGCCAGCGACACCAGCAGGAAGAGGGCGGCGAAGAGCGGTGTCCCCGTCGCAAGCCCGCGCAGCTGGCTACGCTCCCGCGTCCCGGTCCTTCGCTCCACCATGGCGACGATCAGGAAGAGCGCGGCGATGATGACGCCGTGGTTGACCATCTGCACGAGGGCGCCCTCGATGCCAAGCAGGTTGCCGGTGAAGATGCCCAGCCCGATGAAGCCGAGGTGGCTCATCGAGGCATACGCGACCAGCCGCTTGAGGTCCGTCTGGGCCAGGGCCATGAAGGCGCCGTAGAGGATGCCGATGGTGGCCAGCAAGGCAAAGAAGGGCGAGAGAGCGTGGGCGGCGTCCGGGAAGAGCGCCAGGTTGAAGCGGATGAAACCGTAGGCTCCCAGCTTGGAGACCAGTCCCGCGAAGACGATCAGGACCGGCACGGGCGAGGACACGTAGGCGGTGGGCAGCCACGTGTGCAGTGGAAAAAGCGGCATCTTGATGGCGAAGGCGAAGGCAAAGCCGAGGAAGAGAAGTTGCTGAACGCCGATCGAGATTCCGAACGGCAGGTGCGCGACACCACTCGCCGGGTTGTGAACCAGTGTGGCCCAGTCGAAGGTCAACTGCCCGGTCTGGGCGAAGCTGATAGCAGCAACGGCAAGGATCGCCACCAGCATGGCGAAGCTGCCGACCACGGTATAGATAAGGAACTTGAACGCGGCGTAGATCCGGCGTCCCTCGCCCCAGGCCCCGATCAGGAAGTAGAGCGGTACCAGCATCGCCTCCCAGAAGACATAGAAGAGGATCAGATCAAGGGAGAGCAGCACGCCTGCGGTTGACGCCTCGAGAACGAGCAGCAGGAGGATGAACTCCTTG
>DASWQQ010000178.1:0-3812 GCA_036403615.1 Candidatus Dormiibacterota bacterium
GATGCCCCACGCCTGCCCGGCGCGGCTCACCGAAATGTCATCGAGCCCCCCCTCGATCAACCGCAGGATCTCGTTGCGCCGAACATCGGGCACGAGGAAGCCTGGATGGTCGGTAAAGTGCTGGCGCAGAGGCTCAGCGTATTTCGACAGGCGGAAGAAGTAGTTCTTCTCGCGGATCCAGTCCGGCGTCGTCCGGTGAATCGGGCACAGACCGTCAACGAGATCCTTTTCCTGTTTGAAGGCTTCGCAGGAGACGCAGTACCACCCCTCGTAAGCGCCTTTGTAGATGTCGCCCCGGGCCTGGATCTTCGAGATCAACGCCTGGACACCTCGGACATGGTCCGCATCTTCCGTCCTGATGAAGCGGTCGTAGGAGATCCCGAAGCGAGACTCGATCTGCCGGTAGACCTCGGCCATCCGCCCCGTGTACTCGGCCGTCGTAACGCCTTCCTCCTGGGCGCGCCGCTGGACGTTCTGGGAGTGCTCATCGCTACCGGTGAGAAAGAACGTCTCGTCGCCGATCATCCGGTGATAGCGCGCCAAGACGTCGGTTCCCACCAATTCGTAGATGTACCCGAGGTGCGGGGTGTTGTTGATGTAGACGATCGACGTGGTGACGTAGTACTTACTCATCAGCGGATCTCCAGTTGCTGCCGGCTACCACGACCGTCAGCTCGCCGCGGGGTGGAGTTGTTACGAAGTGCTCCAGGAGCGTCGCCGGCGTTCCACGAAGAAATTCCTCGTGGACCTTGGTGATCTCCCGCGCCACCACGAGCGAGCGGGGGCCTAGGGTGGACGCAATTATATCCAAGGTCTTTTGAATTCTATGCGGGGACTCGAAGAAGATGAAGGTGCGGCGGGCGGCGCCAACCTCTTCAAGGAGTCGCCCGAGCTCGCCGCGCTTTCGCGGAAGAAAACCCAGGAAGGTGAACTGGTTGGTAGGTAGTCCAGAGCTGACCAGGGCCGCCAGGACGGCCGATGCGCCCGGGATAGGTATCACCTGAATGCCCTTTGCAACCGCGGCGCTCACCAACCTGACGCCCGGGTCGGACAGCGCCGGCGTCCCCGCATCGGACACCAGCGCGACGTCGTGTTCCTCGAGCCGGGACAGGATGGTCTCGAGCTGTCGATGTTCGTTGTGGGCGTGAAGGCTTATCAGTGGGCGTCGGTAACCAAAGTGGTTGAGCAGTTTGAGCGTGTGCCGGGTGTCCTCAGCAGCGATCAGCGGTGACGTCTCGAGCACGTGCAGAGCACGCAGGGTGATGTCGTCCAGGTTTCCGATAGGCGTGGCTACGACGTAGAGGACTGGCACTCAGGCCACGCAAGCGACGCCGGGAGCGATCAATGACCCCAGTCCCGCGGATATCGGAAGTCACGGTCGATCGTCCGCGAGGACAGTTTGGCGATGACCGGCAACCGGCGCTTGTACTGGTTGTTCCGAACACGCCTGACGATGTCATCGATGAAGGCTTGGTCGAACCCCTGCTCCTTCAACTCTGAGGCTGAATAACGACGCTCCACAAGGTAATAGAGAAGGCGATCGATCTGCCGGTAGCCGAAGCCGAGCTCGGTTTCGTCCGACTGGCCCGCCCAGAGATCTGCGGAGGGGGTCTTCTGGACGATTGCCGTGGGCACCCCGACGCTGTCGGAGAGTTGCCAGACCTGGGTCTTGTAGAGATCACCGATGGGGTTGATGGCGCTTGCCATGTCGCCGTATATGGTGCCGTAACCGAGCAGCAGCTCGGTCTTGTTGCTGGTACCGATCACGAGCGCGCGCCAGGCCCAGGAATGGTCGTAGAGGATCGTCATCCGTTCCCTCGCCATTTTGTTGCCCCGTCGCTTGTTGTCCGCGTCGGGGAAGCGCTCGTAATAGGCATCGATCTGAGGGCTGATGTCGACCTCGAGGTACTCGATCCCGAGTTGCTCGATCAGACTCAGTGCGTCACTGCGACTTTTGGGGTCGCTGCTTCGGTACGGCATCAGGATGCCCGTGACATTGGATCGTCCGAGTGCTTCGGCAGCCAGCGTGGCCACGAGGCTCGAATCTACCCCGCCGCTCAGGCCGAGGATGACTCGTTCGAAGCCGACCTTGCGCACCTCGTTTCGGATGAAGCCGACCAGAATTCGGCGCACAAGTTCGCCGTTGATCTGCAGAGGAGCAAAGGCGTCCTCAGAAAGGCTTACGGGTGCGCTCACGCCATACCTGTCGCAACTCGTTGATGGTCAGCTCGAGGTGCTCGTCACGCAATAAGGGGTTCGCCAGCCGCTCCCGCCGGATGTCTCCGAGGTCTAGTTCCGCTACCACCAGGGCCTCGTCGGAGCCCTCCTGCTGCGCGATGATGTCCCCGTTGGGCCCGATTGCCATCGAGCCACCCCAGAAATTGGCCCCATCCTCATATCCAACGCGATTGCAGTAGAGGAAGAAGGTGGTGAGGAACTGGGCATAGGTGCGCCCGAGCAGGCCATAGGACTCGGCAGTGCCGAGGCGCTCATCAGTGGTGATGCCTCGACCCGGACTAGACGAGGGGCAGATGATCATGTCGACTCCCTGGAGGCCCAGGATGTAGGCGCTCGAGAGGTGCCATACGTCTTCGCAGACGAGCATGCCGACGCGGCCAAAAGCTGTCGAAAAGCTGCGGAACCGGTCCCCCGCCGCGAAGTAGCGCTTCTCGTCGAACATCCCGTAGGTCGGCAGGTAGACCTTGCGGTGAAGGTGAACCAGCTCGCCGTGGCTGAGGTAGAGGCTGGCGTTGAAATAGCGATGGTCTGCCTCCTCGACCACGGCTCCAACGACTACATCCATATCGGCCGAGAGCGCCGCGAGATCTCGCATCGCCGGGCCATCAAGCCTGATGGCAAGATCGGGAACCAGGTCCTTGAGGAAGTATCCGGTAAGGCTCAGCTCCGGGAAGATGAGCAGATCCGATCGAGCCTCTTTGGCGCGCTCGACCCATTGACGATGGCGCCCCACGTTGCGCTCCAGGTCCCCAAGCGTGAAGTCACTCTGGGCCAGTGCAACCCGCAAACGGCCCCGGCTCGTCATACCGCCGCCGGCTTCTCCAGCCTGAGCCAGCCGGCGATCGCCGGGGCGATCTCGTCCGAGGCCCCTAGCTGCAATGCGGCCCGCGGAAGCGCCTCGAGGAAGGCCCGCCCGTAGGTCCGATTTCCGACCCGGTGATCGAGGAGAACTACTGCTCCCCTGTCGCTGCGGCGGCGAATCAGCCGGCCGAAGCCCTGCTTTAGCCGCAGAACTGCCTCAGGCAGGGCGAGCTGGGCGAACGGATCAACCAGGTTGGCACTTCGAGCCAGCTGCAGCGGGTCATTTGGCACCTTGAACGGCAGGCGCACGATGATGACGCAGGAAAGAGCGTCGCCCGGTACGTCGATGCCTTCCCAGAAGCTGCTCGTTCCGAGGAGCACGGTTCGAGCGTTGTTCTGGAAGTCGGTGAGTAATTGCCTTCGGGTTCCATCCAGGTTCTGGGCGAGTACGCGCAGGTTGAGCCGGGCCAGCCTTGGCCTGAGCGCGTCCGCGACCTCGCGCAGCTGCTGGTGTGCGGTGAAAAGAACCAGCGTCCGTCCCTTGATCGACTCCGCCACGTCGGCGACGATATCGACCACCTGTCCGGTGAATCCCGGATCGGAGAGCTCGAGCAGATCGGTGGGCAGGCACAGCAAGGCTTGCGAAAGATAGTCGAATGGCGAGGCCAGCACCATCTCATGAGTGCTCAGCTGGCCAAGCCCCACTCCCCGTTTGAAGTAGTCGAAGGAATCCGCCACGGCCAGGCTCGCCGAGGTGAAGACAACTGTCTCCT
>DASWQQ010000179.1:0-5443 GCA_036403615.1 Candidatus Dormiibacterota bacterium
GATAGCGACCTGGCGCGGCGCCTGAGGGAGGACAGGAATGGGAAACTTAACCCATACGCTCTGGCCGTCGAGGTCATGGCGCAGCCCAATAGAGGCAAAGGTGGTGGCGATGGCGCTTCGCAATAAGACGGCCCGGGAAGAGTGGGCGACGCGCTACCGAAGTGGGAAGCGATCGCCTCGGGATACTGCTACGACGCTATCCGGTGTCCCGGTCGAACCTCTGTACACGCCTGAAGACCTGGCTGATTGGGACTACGGTGAGAAACTCGGCTTTCCAGGGGAGTTCCCGTACACCCGTGGCGTCTATCCGTCGATGTATCGAGGCCAACTCTGGACGATCCGTCAGTTCGCCGGGTACGGGACTGCCGAGGAGACGAACAAGCGCTACCGCTTCCTTCTTTCCCAGGGCCAGGCGGGCCTTTCGGTGGCTTTCGACATGCCCACGCTGATGGGCTACGACTCCGACGACCCCGTAAGCCGGGGTGAGGTCGGGCACTGCGGGGTCGCAATCGATTCATTGGCCGACATGGAAACGCTCTTCAACGGCATCGGCCTGGATGGCATCACGACCTCCATGACGATCAACTCCCCGGCCGCCATCCTCTACGCCATGTATATCGCAGTGGGGGAGAAGGCGGGGGTGCCCCTGGAGAAGCTCGGCGGAACGCTCCAGAACGACATCCTCAAGGAGTACATCGCCCAGAAGGAGTACATCTTCCCGCCGGAGCCATCGATGCGCCTGGTTGTCGACACCATTGTCTTTGCCGCCAGGCATATGCCTCGCTGGAATGCGGTCTCCGTTTCCGGCTACCACATTCGTGAGGCCGGATCGACCGCGGTCCAGGAACTGGCCTTCACTCTCGCCGATGGCATGGCGTACGTCGAGGCGAGCATCCGAGCGGGTCTTGACGTCGACGAGTTCGCGCCCCGGCTTTCCTTCTTCTTCGACTCTCATACCGACTTCTTCGAGGAGATTGCGAAATTCCGCGCCGCACGCCGGCTCTGGGCGCACATCATGCGCGATAAGTACAAGGCCAGGGATCCCCGTTCCTGGATGTTGCGCTTTCACACCCAGACCGCGGGCGTATCGCTGACCCGCCAGCAGGTGGAGAACAACGTCACCCGGACCGCGTATGAGGCCATGGCGGCGGTGCTGGGCGGGACGAACTCACTGCACACGAATTCCATGGACGAGGTCCTGGCGCTGCCGACCGAGCGGGCCGCGCAGATCGCGCTCCGGACCCAGCAGGTGCTGGCGCATGAGACCGGGGTGGCGAACACCATCGACCCGTTGGCTGGATCCTACTTCGTCGAGAGCCTTACGGATGAGATGGAACGAGGTGCCAGGGAATACTTCGATCGAATCGATGACCAGGGCGGCGTGCTGCGCTGCATCGAAAACGGCTTCTTCCAGCATGAGATCGCGGATGCCGCCTTCGAGTTCGAACGAAAGCTGGAGGCCAATGAGCGCATCATCGTGGGCGTGAACGCCTACACCGAAGGCGAGAGCGGCTCCGTTCCCACGCTCAAAATCGGAGCCGAAACTGAGCGAGGGCAGGTGGCGCGACTGAAGGCCGTCCGCGAGCGGCGGGACAACACCAGCGTGCGCAACCGGCTCGACGACCTCAAGACGCGGGCGCGCGGTCAGGATAACCTGATGCCCACCCTGTTGGAGTGCGTCAGGGCGTATGCCACCGAGGGCGAGATCATGGCCGCTCTAAAGGAGGTCTTCGGTGTCTACCGCGAACCGATCCTCTTTTAGATGATCCGCCTGCGTCTGTCTCTGATCGGCCGGATCGTTGCCGCCATCCTGGCGCTGGTGATCGTCGTTTTTTATGTCGTGAAGCGCTGATGACGGGCAAGACAAGACGGGTGCTGACCGCCAAGGTCGGCCTCGATGGCCACGACCGTGGTGTCAAGGTGGTGTCGCGCGCGCTCAGGGATGCCGGGGTGGAAGTGATCTACGCCGGACTGCGCCAGACGCCCGAGATGGTGATCGAGGCCGCCATCCAGGAAGACGTCGATGCCATCGGAATCAGCTTGCATAGCGGCGCCCACATGACCCTGATACCCCGCGTCCTGGAACTGCTGAAGGAACGCCAGGCAACCGACATCGTCGTCTTTGGCGGCGGCATCATACCCGACGACGACGCGGCCGAGCTGAAGAAGATGGGGGTGGCCGAGATCTTCGGTCCCGGGACGTCGCTCCAGACCATCGTCGACTTCGTCAACCGGGGTTTCAAAGCGGCCGCTTGATCGAGACCGCGCCACGCAAACTGGGGCGCTTCAGCCTCCATTGCCTGAGCGACGGCTACTGGCGGATGGATGGCGGCTCGGTCTTCGGCGTCGTCCCCAAAGTCATGTGGGAGAAGCTGAAGGCGCCCGATTCCCGGAACCGCATCACGATGGCAACGAACTGTCTCCTGGTCAGAACGCCCGACGCCAACATCCTGATCGAGGCAGGCATCGGCCCCAAGCTTTCGGAAAAGGAGCGCGAAATCTACGCCTACGACCGGGTCCCTGGCATCCCCGATGCCATGGCCGCGGTCGGGTTGCAACCGGACGACATAGACCTCGTGGTACTCAGCCACCTTCACTTCGATCACGTCGGGGCGCTGGTAACCCCGGGTCGCGATGGTGAGCTTTGTCCACTTTTCCCGCGAGCAAGGCACGTGGTTCAGGCGTCCGAGCTGGAAGCCTGGCGGCGCCCGGACCCGCGCAGCCGGCCCTCCTACAAGCGCGAAAACCTGGCCCTGCTGGAGGACGCCGGCAGGCTACTGGTCGTCGAGGGAGACACCGAGGTGGCGCCCGGCGTCAGCGTTCGAGTAACCGGTGGTCACACCCTGGGCCATCAGGCTGTCTACGTCCGCGACCAGGAGGAGACGCTGGTCTTCACCGGCGACTTCCTCTTCATGCGTGCCTTCCTCAAGATCAACTGGGTAAGCGGCCTCGATCTCTTCCCACTGGAGGCGATGCAACGCAAAGCGGCTTTTCTGGAGGAGGCCGCCCGCGAACGCCAGCTGATCTGGTTCTACCATGAAACCGAAAACATGCTCGGTTACTGGACCGGGGAAGGCTTCGAGCCGGTCAGCTGACGATCAGGACGACCTCGCCGCCGCAGATGTCACAGTCTCCGCGAACGACGTAGTTGCCGGTACTCAGGTCGAGCGACGTTGGATTGAGGATCCCGACCGGCTGGCGGCAGCTCCGGCAATGAGCCTTCATCGGGGCAACCGGGACAGCCGGCGCCTGGAAGGTCCAGGTGTGGGGAGCGACCTGCTGCATGGTGGGATGGGCGATGGCCATTCAAATGCTCCTACAGGTCAAACGGGAAACGGGCCCTGGGGGTGCTGGGTCGTTCAGCCTATCCGCCTACGCTTGATGGCGTAGAGGGTGCCGGGCTAGTAAACGATGACGGGGGTACCGATCGGCGTCCAGTTCCAGAGCCAAACTTCGGCACTGTAGGGAACGTTGACGCAGCCGTGAGTACCGGTGTTCTCGCCCAGCGGGTCGTAGTGCTGATACTGGGTGCCGGGTCCGTAGTAAGCGCGCCAGTAGGCGTCGTGGATTCCGTCACCGCCGTTGAACCACATCACCATCTTCACCTTGCTGTCGGGGTACCAGTAGGGCGAGCCCTTCGGCCAGGGCGAATGCATGGTCCAGGGAGAGTTCTTCGCATATACCTTGAAGCTTCCCGGGTCGGTCTCGAGTCCGGGGCGGCCGGTGGTGGCGAGTGTCGTGAAGACGACCTTGCCGTGGTCGTAGGCACGGACGACCTGCTCCTTCAGCGATATGGTGAGTGCCTTTTCAGGAAGGTTCGTCTGCATCGCCTGCTGGAGCACCGTATCAGCCACCATCAGGCCACCCGCAACCTGTTCCAGGGCTGGGGCGGTTGACGCGGCGGGCAGGTCGGCGGACAGCTTCTGGACGTGGTTAGCGATGATCGAGACGTCCATTGAAAAGATCTTGGCCGTCGCCAGATCGGCCTGTACTTTGCTCAGCGCGGTCGTGGCACTTGTCCGGGCGATAGCGGCATCGCCGTGGTCCTGGGACGCCACCTGGGCGGCATACTGACCGACAAGCGCATTGGTCGTTTCCTGCTCGGCGATGATCAGAGCGACCCTGGTCAGAGGCGCCTTCAGCTCGTCGGTGACGCCCCGGTAAGCTCGCACCGTGCTTGCCTGGTCGAACTCTGCCTGAGCCCTCGCCGGCAGCGGCTGAAAGTCGGTGAGTAGCTGGTCGTCCACTCCGTCCTGTTTCGCCTTGGCGAGGTCGGCGGTCATCTTGGTTATGGACGATTCGGCCGAGCCCCTGGCCTGGCTGATCAGCTGCTGCTCGCGGCTCTGTAGCTGGTCCCTGATCTGAACTTCCTGGCTGGCGGCATTGGCGTAGAAGTCGATCCTGCTCTGGTTGAAGGGCGCGGTTGCCGGAGGCGGCGGCGTCTCGCTGGCCGTGGTCATCGCCTGCCGCTGGAGGTCGGCCAGCTCGGAGGCATCGAGGCCGAGCGACTGGGCATGGGCCTGCTCCGCAAGCACCTGCTGCCGGGCGGATTCGAAGCCCTGGATTGCGTTGGCTTCCCGGACCTGCTGGAGGATGATAATCGCCCCCACCGCGGCAAAGGTGGCGATCACGATCCCAATACGCAGGGCGTTCTGGTGGATCAATCTAAGGGAAGCTGTCAGCATTGATGTAACCAGCATTCTAGGGTCATTCTGCACAGTAAGTAACGGCCAAACGGCCGAAAAGTTCCGGTTAAGGGCCCTTCAGAAGGCAGGAATGGCTGTGCTATCATGAGCGGCGCCCAATTCGGGCGTTGAGAGGAAAATTGGCTACAAACACGCCCGTCAGCCTGAAGCTGGAGACAAGAGCCGGAATCGGAGAGCATCTTCGCGCCTTGCGTCGCCAGGGCCGCCTGCCCGGGGTCGTATATGGGCACAACGTGGATGCCGTCACCGTGGCGGTTGACGCACGAGAGTTCCTCCGGGCCTACCAGAAGGTCGGCCGCAACCAGCTGGTCGATCTCCAGATCGGGGAGGAAGCGGTTCGCAAGGCACTGATCCGGGAGGTTCAGCGCAATCCACGCGACGGCGACCTGCTCCACGTGGACTTCTACCAGGTGAACCTCAAAGAAAAGATCGAGTCGGACGTGCCGCTCGAGTTCGAGGGTGAGGTTGAGCTGGTGGCCAAGGGCGAGGCCGACCTGCAGCACGGCCTTCACGCCCTCAAGGTGGAATGCCTGCCGACCGACCTGCCACCGGTGATCACGGTCGACATCTCCGGCCTCAAAGAGATCGACGACGAGATCCGCGTCAAGGATCTCAAGCTCCCGGCCGGCGTCGAATCACTCGCTGAGCCCGACGACCTGATCGTCAAGGTCGCAGCACACCGGGAAGAGGCGGAGGAAGAGGCGCCCGCCCCGGCCGCGGCCGAGGTGCCGGTGGTT
>DASWQQ010000180.1:0-10975 GCA_036403615.1 Candidatus Dormiibacterota bacterium
GTTGGCCTTGCGTGCCGTGCCTGCCCTGCCGGCTGTTTCGCCTGCGCTGCGCCAGGGCGAGAATCCGTGGCGTTGGGAGTAAGTAGATGATTCCAAGCACAACGAAACCGGCCAGGGAAAGTCGCGGATCGACCCATGCGAGCCCCACGCTCACGCCGTAGAAAACAGGACCGGCCATCCAGGTTAGTGCAAGTGCGCGGCGACCGTGCTCGGTCAGATCTGGCGAGGTCAGGCGGCCCCGGTAGGCGCCGTACCACCAGAGCAGGTTATGGAAGATGCCCAGGACCACCAGCGTGGCGCCGTAGAAGACCACGGCGGTCAGACGGTTGCGCTCGCTCGCGACCCAGGTCCCCAGGACGCCCGTCGGCAGCGGAAGAAAAGCGACGCTCATCAGCTCCAACAGGTTCAGCGACACGAGGACGTGATCTGTCCGGACGAAGTGGCTGAACGCCAGTCGATGGTTCGCCCAGACAGTTCCGACGACGATGAACGTGAGGGCGAAAGCAACGTAGCTCGGCCATTGCTCGACCAACAGCCGCTGCAGACCCGCTGAGGCGTCCAGATCGCCTGGCCGCGGAATGCGAATCCCGAGCACAAGCAAAGTGATGGCGAAAGCGAAGACTCCGTCGCTGAATGCCTCCACGCGTGCGACGTCCCGATGTTGCTCGGCGGAGGTCTTACCCTGTGGTCGTTCCAAATGTGGCCTCGGAACGAACTGGTTGAACTAGGCCTTAATAGAGCGCGGCACGAGTTTGATGGTCGTGGATTTCGCCTCCGGGGTCAGCACGCTGTTGAGGACACTTCCGGCGTACCGGCGGTATTTCGCGCGGTAAGCAGAATCGACTTCAGCCTCGGCGTCGTGGCCAGCGTCCACGAAGGTGACCTCTTTAGCGATACTCCCGGCCTGAATCCGGCCTTCGTGCCTCTCCTGTGTGCCACGGAACCAGGCGCCGGCGGGCCCCCTTACGGAACGGACGTAGAGGCCGTCCCCGTGCAGGACAACCCAGATCGTGACCGGTTTTCGGAGCGTGCCGTCGCGCCGGACCGACGCGATCTGCAGTTCCTCCGCCTTCCCGATCCTGCTGAGCTCGTCTTTGCTCCACTGGGTCATCGTCGAGCCTCCTTTCGTCAGATCCGTACCAGCGACTTTATCGCGCGGCGCTCGTCCATTGCGGCATACCCCTCGGCAACGCCCTCGAGGCTGGTCTCGAAGTCAAAAACCCGGCCGGGATCGATTCGGCCTTCCAGGACATCGTCGAGCAGCTCGGGGATATACCTGCGCACTGGGGCGGTCCCGCCACGCAGCGCAACGTTGCGCGAGAACATGGTGTCGATTGGCACCACGACCCCGTGGGGCACACCGACGAAGCCTACGGCGGAACCCGGTCGCGTGACGGCGAACGCCGTCGCAAAGGACTGGGCCGTGCCGACGCATTCGAGGGCAGCGTCGACGCCGATGCCTTCGGTCAATTCGAGGACGGCCTCGCTGGCTGCTTCGCCGCGCTCGGCCACGACGTCCGTAGCCCCAAACGACCGCGCCAGCTGCTGGCGAGCCGGATTCCGGCTGAGCACGATTATCCTGGCCGCGCCCAGGCGCCTGGCAGCAATGATTGCGCAGAGGCCGACCGCACCGTCCCCGATGACGGCGACAACGCTCCCCGGCCGGGTGTCAGCGCTCACAGCCACGTGATAGCCGGTACACATGACGTCGCTAAGTGTCAGCAACGAGCGCATCGTTTCCTCTGAGTGACCAGAGCCGGGAATCCGGACCAGGGTGCCGTCGGCAAAGGGCACGCGGACAGCCTCGCCCTGCCCTCCATCCATTCCATCGGTTCCAAACGGCCCGCCGGCGATGCAGCTTGATGTCCATCCCGCGCGGCAGTGCGGGCAAGTGCCGTCGGCATACTTGAATGGAGCGACGATGAAGTCCCCCCGGGCGATGCCTCGAACATCTTTCCCGACCTCTTCCACTAGTCCGATAAATTCGTGGCCGATCGGCCCCAGCGCGTGAGGGGATTCTCCGCGGTAGTACCAGAGGTCTGAGCCACAGACGCACCCCAGTGTGACCCGCACGACGGCATCCGTCGGCGCGGCGATTACGGGATCGGGTCGGTTCCCAACTTCGATTCGTCGAGGTCCCAGAAAGACGGCAGCCCGCATCGATACCTCAGTGGAGCTTGGGGAGGACTTCTCTGGCGAAAACGTCGATCCATTCCGACTGGTTGCGGCCCACGTTATGTAGGTAGACCTGGTCGAATCCGAGGTCGATGAACTTCTGGATCTCCTTGCAGTGAGCGTCTGGGTTGGATGAGATCAACATCCGGCCCTTGAAGTCCTCGGGCCGGACGATCTTTGCCATCTGGGCGAAGTCATTCGGCGAGCGGATGTCGGCCTTGGGGAACTTCATGCCACCGTTCGGCCACTCCTTCATCGCATTGGCCATTGCCTCGTCATCCGTCGGCGCCCACGAAAGGTGCAGCTGCAGGATCCGGGGCATCTTGGAGGGATCCTTGCCCGCCTCACGTGCGCCCTTCTCGAAGCGCTGGAAGACGCCCTCGATCTTTTCCTCAGGTGCGCCCACGGTGATCAGGCCATCGCAGAATTTCCCCGTCTTCTCGGCGGTCACCGGACCGGCGGTGGCGACATAGATCGGCGGCGGTTCCGCTGGCATGGTCCAGAGTCGCATCGTCTCCATCTTGTAGAACTCGCCCGCGTGCTTGACATCCTTGCCGCTGAAGAGTTTTCGAATGATCTCGATCGACTCGAACATCCGGCTGATCCGCTCCGCTACCTCGGGCCAGTAGCCGGCCACGATGTGCTCGTTCAGGGCTTCACCGGATCCGAGGCCGAGCCAGAATCGGCCTGGATACATGGCTGCCATGGTGGCAGCCGCCTGGGCGATGATCGCCGGATGCTGGCGAAAGCTGGGACAGGTAACCCCGGGGCCAATGTCGCCCCTGGTGCGTTCCGCCGCGGCCGTCATAAAGGTCCACACGAATGCCGCCTGGCCCTGGTCGGGTGTCCAGGGCTGCACGTGGTCGGCCGCCATCACGCCGCTGAAGCCGGACGCCTCCGCCTTCTGGCAGTAAGAGAGCAGCTCAGTCGGGTGAAATTGTTCGAGCATCGCCGCATAGCCGATCTTCGCCATGCTGCTATCGGTTGTAGCGCGCCGGTCCGGATACCCCGTCGGTACGCGGCCGGTAGAAGGAGGCCAGCACGCCACCTGCTATGGCAAGCGCGATGGCTACGAGCCCGTGCTTGATGTGTCGGCCGGGGCCGAAGAACGCGATATGCGGCCCGATGATGTATAGCCAGGCGGCTGCGATTCCCAGGAAGATCAGCACCAGCCCCACCCAGAAGAGCAGAGGTCGCATCGATTCTCTATCCATGATTCCTTTCCTTCCTCAGCGGCTCAGCAGTATGAAAGCGACAAGGCCGAAGGCCGCGCAATAGATAGCAAATGGATCCAGCCGTCCCACGCGAAAGTATCTCATGAGGTAGGCAACGCTGAAAAAGGCGGCGGCGCCGGCCACCACCCCGGCCAGGAGGTACATGGGGAGGTTGGGAAGTGCCGCCGGCGCGAAGAGATCGGGAATCTTCAGCAGTCCTGCAGCGAAGATGATCGGCGTGGCCAGAAGGAACGAAAAGCGGGCCGCCCCCTCGTGCGTCAGGTTCCCGAGCAGCCCGGCCACCATCGTGCTTCCCGATCTCGAGATCCCCGGAAGCAGGGCCAGGATCTGGGCCGATCCGATCCCGATCGCGGTGGAAACGTTGAGCTGATCGAGTTCAGTTCGCCCCGATTCGGCCGCGACCGCCCGGCGGCGCAACCGCTCCCCGGCGAACATGATGGCGCCGTTGATCACCAGGAAGATCGCGGCTGCTCGGGGGCTGGCGAAAAGCGATTGCACAGGCTTCTGGAAGAAGAGTCCGGCCAGACCGACCGGTATGGTGGCGAAGATGAGCCGCCAGCCAAGCTTTTCTTCCGAGGTCCCCTGCATTCGGCCCGCGATGGCGCTTCGGACCACGGCGGATACGATCGCGAGCCAGTCGCGCCAGAAATAGATCAGGAGGGCGGTCGCCGTACCGACGTGAAGCAGGACCACAAAGGCGAGAAACGTCGGGTCGTTCTGGTTGATCGACCAGCCCAGAAGTTTGGGCAGGATCACGGTATGCCCGAGGCTGCTGACGGGGAAGAGTTCGGTCACGCCCTGGATCAACGCCAATACGAGGGCCTGGAAAAGTGACATGACTGCATATGATGCTGGAATGACCCGCCCGCCCGTCGTCGTCCTCGCCGGTGGGGTGGGCGCGGCCCGCTTCCTCCGGGGACTCGTGCAGGTGGTCCCCGTCGAGGAAATCGTGGTCATCGGGAATACCGGGGATGACATCTGGTGGCAGGGGCTCTACATCGCCCCCGATCTCGATACGGTCACCTATTGGCTTGCCGGGGTGGCCGACACGGAGCGGGGGTGGGGCATACGCGGCGACAGCTTCACCGCCCAGCGGGAACTCGACCGTCTGGGGGCCAACGCCTGGTTCCAGCTTGGGGATCGTGATCTCGCGACCCACCTTTACCGGACCGACCGGCTGGGCCAGGGGGCGGCTCTCTCGACGGTTACCTCGGAGCTGGCCATGCGCCAGGGGGTCAGGGCCCGGATCCTACCGATGACCGATCAGCCGGTTACGACCCGCCTCAAGACGGACATCGGCGACCTCCACTTCCAGGAGTACTTCGTCAGGGAAGGCTGCCGTCCCCAGGTGAAAAAGGTCTACTGGACCGGGCTGGAGCGGGCGAAGCCGGCGCCGGGCGTGCTCGAAGCCGTCCGCGATGCTCGCCTGATCCTGATCGCTCCCAGCAACCCGGTGATCAGCATTGGTCCGATCCTGCGAGTGCCGGGAATCCGCGAGCGGCTTCTTTCGGCACGGCATAAAACGGTGGCGATCTCGCCTTTGATCGGCGGCCGCGCGATCAAGGGACCTACGGTCGCCCTGATGCGGGCCGAAGGCGCGCGTGCCGATGCTCTCGGGGTTGCGGAGCTCTACCGGGAGATCGCCTCGGGATTCGTATTCGACTCGGTGGACGGTGACCTGAGCCACTCGATCGGCCAACTGGGCTACCGGGTGGCAAGTCTCTCGACCCTTCTCGATGAGGTCTCCGATGCCCGGATGGTTGCCTCGGCCGCTCTTGAGGTTCTGCCGGAGGTAGCTGCCTGAAGCTGGCGATCGTCGTCCCGGTCAAGGCTCCGAGTCGGGCAAAGCATCGCCTCGAAGCGGTGATGAGCGCGGAGGAACGGGCCGCCCTCGCGATCACGATGGCGCGGGACGTGATGGGCGTGGTCGCCCAATTGAAAGAGCATGGTCGTTTCGTGGTCTCCGACGATGCCGAGGTGCTGAAGATGGGGCGCGAGTTCGAGCTCGAGCCGCTCGAGGATCGTCGATTGCAGGGTCAGAGCGCCGCCGTGCAACAGGGATTCACCGTCGCCTGGGACCGTGGCTATACCGCGGCCCTCACGATTCCGGGAGATGTTCCCGGCGTTTCCGTCGATGAGCTGCGCCAGCTCTGCACCTACCGTCCTGAGGTCGAGGTGCTGCTGGCACGCGATCGGGAGCGCGTGGGGACCAACGGGCTCCGCCTGATCCCGCCACATGCGATCACGCTCCGCTTTGGTGAGGACAGTTTCAACCTGCACCGCGACGAGGCGGTCCGAGCCAGTCGGAGCTTCGAGACGCATGACCTACCCGGACTAGGTTGCGACCTGGACCGCCCCGAGGACGTCATTGCTTTCCAGCGTCTTCAGCGTGAGTCGGCGACGCTTCGATTCCTCACCGAGTTGAAGGTTTTCGAGCGAGTCCCGGCGGCCGTTACGCGATCCGTGTGAAATCGATCTCGATTCACCCGATCGGTGGGCTTCCGGAGATCAAACCGGGAATGGAGCTTGCCTCTTTGCTGGCCGATGGCATGCGTAAAGGGGGGCTTGAAACCAAGGCCGGCGACGTGCTTGTCGTCACCCAGAAGGTGGTGTCGAAAGCCGAGGGCCGCACGGTGCGCCTTTCCAGCGTCAAGCCGACCCAGCGCGCCGGCGAAATCGCGGCTCGCATCAGCTTCGATCCCAGGCACGTCGAGGTCATCCTCTCCGAGTCGGTGCGTGTAGTCCGCGAAGCGCCACACGTCCTCATTACCGAGACGCGGCAGGGGTTCGTCTGCGCCAACGCAGGCGTGGATCGGTCCAACGCCGGCGGCCCGGAGGTACTGGTCCTCCTTCCCGAGGATTCCGACGCGTCCGCCCGCAGGCTGAGGGAGCAGCTGTCGAAGCTGCTTGGAATTGCGCCCGGTGTCGTCATCTCCGACAGTTTCGGCCGCGCCTGGCGCGAGGGACAGGTCAACGTGGCGATCGGATGCGCCGGTGTGATTGCCATCCGGGATTACCGGGGTGGCCGTGACACCGAGGGATATGAGCTTCAGGGGACAATGCTGGGTGTGGCCGATGAGCTCGCTTCGGCGGCCGAGCTGGTGATGGGCAAGCTGGACCGTGTCCCGGCAGCCCTGATTCGCGGCGCCGAAGTTGAAGGCGAGGGGGATTCCCGCGGGCTCTTGCGTGATCCGGCAATCGACCTCTTCCGATGAAGGTAGGGCTGATTGCCGACACGCAGGGAAGCTATGACATCGATAGCTTGCTGGACCACGTCGCCGGTGCCTTCAAGGGCGTTGACGAGATCTGGCATGCGGGGGATTGGGGCTATCCCGAGGTACTCTCGGGTCTGAAGAAACTGGGCCGCCTCGTGGTCGTCAACGGCAATGCGCCGGAGGACGCTCACTATCCGACGACGATCGAGGGCACGATCGGGCGCTGGCGGGTGGGAATGGTTCATAACCTCGACGCTCGGCGTCAGCGCTGGGCTCACAATTTCGACGTCGTCATCCATGGCCACACCCATCGCTGGCGAGATGAAGTGATCGGCCGGACCCGGTTCATCAACCCGGGCACCGCAACCCGGCCTCAGTTCGGCGGAGTCGAGCGAACCATGGCGATCCTCACCTTCGGCACCGAGCTCATCGTGGAGAAGTTGGAGCTGCCCAAGTTTCCAAAACGAGCGGCGATATGATGGCCTCATGAACGTCCGTGTGGTCCTCTTCGCCAAGCCGCGCGAACTGGTGGGCAAGCCCAATGTCGACCTCGCCCTCCCGGTTGGTGCGACCGCTGCCGACGCCTGGAACCAGCTGAGCAGCCGCTACGACCTCGGTCCTTTGCCGCGCTCCTTCCGCTGCGCCGTCAACTCGGAATATGCGGGCTGGGAGGCGGCACTCAAGGATGGCGACGAGCTCGCCGTAATTCCGCCGGTAAGCGGCGGCGCGGTCGGGGCGGAGAGTGGTCTTATTGCTTTACGCCAGGAGTCCCTCGATAGCGCGGCAATCGGCCAACGGATTCGAGCCAACAGTGACGGCGCACTTGTAGTTTTCGAGGGTGTCGTCCGCGAGGACTCGCGTGGCAAGACCGTCAAAGCTCTCGTCTATGAGGCCTACGGGGCGATGGCCTTACGCCAGATGGAGCAATTGGCCGAGACCGCCCGCGGTCGCTGGCCGATCACTGACGTTGCAGTAGTTCACCGGCTTGGCCAACTCGCCGTCGGCGAGGTCAGCGTCGTCATCGCGGTATCGGCTCCGCATCGCGGCGAGGCCTTCGAAGCCTGCGAGTGGCTGATCGATGAGCTGAAAAAGACGGTGCCGATCTGGAAGAAAGAGATCTACACCGAAGGCGAGGCCTGGATCGACGACCGCCCCTAGAGGGCCGCGCGGTGGAGGCGTTTCAGTGCTCGTGGCGCCCACCAGTTCCAATCGCCGAGCAGGCCCATCAATGAGGGGACCAACAGCCCGCGAACGATGGTCGCATCGATAAGGACACCGGCCACGATGCCGACGCCTAGTTCCTTGATGAAGACGATCTGCGAGGTCGCGAACGCACCGATGGCAAGCGAGAGCAACAGCGCCGCCGCGGTCACAATCCGTCCGGTGCGCTCGAGGCCGGTCGCAACGGCCTCACGGTTCGAGGCGCCGGCCTCGTGCACCTCCTTGATCCTCGTCAGTAGAAAGACGCCGTAGTCGGTCGACAGTCCAAACACGATCGCGAAGAGCAGGACCGGTTGAGTTTGTTCGAGCGACCCCGGCGTGCTGAAGTCCAGGAGGGAATGGCCAAAACCCCATTGAAAGACGATTACGAGGACGCCAAAAGCGACGCTCAGGGTCAGCAGGTTCATCAGGATCGCTTTGAGAGGCAGGATGACCGAGCCTGTCGCGAGAAAGAGCAGAACGAGGGTGCAGGCCACGATGATTGCAACCGCCAGGGGCAGGCGGCTCCGGAGGCTGGCTTGCAGGTCATAGAAGTAAGCGGTGGTTCCGCCCACCAGCACCGGGAACGGCGCGGGCGTTGCCCGGATCTGACTGACAATGGCAAGACTGTCGGAACTGAAGTTGCCGGCGCCGGAATGAACGTTGATCCGCATCGTCGTGGTCCCTACCGGCACGGGCTGATCAACCATTCGAACGAGCGGCAGGCTGGCGAGCGTATCGGCATACGCCCGGGCTTCACTGATGCGGTCCGCTCCCGCCGCAGCGACCACATAGATGCTGCTTCCACTAGCTGATGGAAAGTTGGTCGCGAGTTCGTCGTAGACCTGCCGGGCGGCGAAGCTTGTCGGAAGCGCCGTCGGGTCGATCGACGAAAACTTGATGCTGAGGAATGGCAAACCAAGAGCGATAAGGATGGCACCACTGGCGATCGCGACCGGCGCCGGCCGTCGCATCACGAAGTGAGCCAGGCGATACCAGAAGCCTCTGTCGGACTCTCGTGGTACTGCCCGCCAGCGCCGCAGGGCGAGACTGTTGATCCTGGGCCCGAGGAGCACAAGCATCGACGGGAGCACCAGCAAGGACACGCTCGCAGCCAGCACTGCGACCAGCACGCCGGCCGCGCCCATTGAGTAGAGGAATTTGAGCGGAAAGACGAGCAGGGATGCCATCGCGGCCGCGATTGTTAACGAGCTGAAGAAGACGGTTCGGCCGGCGGTGCCCAGGGTCTGGCGGATGGCCGCGGTGGGGGACTGGCCACGCCCCAGTTCCTCCCGGTATCGGAAGATCATGAAGAGGCTGTAGTCGATGCTCAAGCCTAGACCCATGCCGGTGCTCAGGTTGAGCGCGTAGATCGACAGCGGCGTGAACTGACTGATCACCCATAGCCCAAGGAATGTTCCGAGGATCGTGATGCCACCTATCAGCAGCGGCATCAGGGCAGCGACCACGCCCCGAAAAACCCAGAGGGACAGAAGGAAGAGGATCGGGAAGGCGATCAGCTCGGCTCGGGCCAGGTCGGAATTGATGGTCGAGTTCAGCGCATTGTCCACCGGGCCGGTCCCGCCCAGAATCACTTGAGAGTCGGAGGCCAGCGCCTTCGTCAGCCGCCCGGCGGCGGCGTCGCTGTTCGCCGTCCACTTGAAGAAGGCCAGGACAAAGGTGTTGCGGCCGTCGCGCGACACAAGGGCCGGGCTGTGGGTTGAGTAATAGGTGAGGGCCTGGTCGACGTCGGGATCCTGGGCGATGACGTGGGCCACCTGTTCGACGTGCGCACGCACCGCTGCCGAGTTCACGTCCTGCCCCGCCCGGATGAGCGCGATCAGTCCTCCGTCGGCTATCTGCCTGGAGGCGACCTCCAGCTGGCCGTCGGCGCTGACGCTCTCGGATTTGGGGTCCTGAAAGCCGCCGCCGCTGAGGACTCCAAAGACCCGCGTGCCGATTAGCCCCGCGACAGCGACGAAGACCACGGCCCCGGCCAGTATTGCCCACGGCCATCGGTTGATCAGCGACGCCAGGCGATTGAACATTGTCAGCAGAACCTACTGTCAGGCTACCGCGGCATCTGCACGAGCTCAACCGTGATGCCGTCCGGATCGAGTGCGTGCAGGACGCGCGCTCCCGTCCAAAAAGGTCCGGCGTCGAGAAGCTCGGTGGGTTCCGAGCGGGTGAAGACACCGGCCCCGGTCAGCTTGCGGTAGACGCTGTCGATGTCATCGATCTCGATGCCGACGTGGACGTGGCCGGCGTCAACGGGGCGCGGCTGCACGGACCCGCCAGGCGGCGCCAGGTACTGTGTCAGCTCGAGGGTGCGTCCACCTCCAAAATCCAGATCAGCGATGCGGACACTGGTTCCGCGAACTCCAGTCACGATCTCAACCTGGCCTCCCGACGACTCATCGCGTTCGCGAACCGTCAGGCCGATCAGGTCTCGATAGAAGCGGACCGATTGCTCCAAATCCGAGACGGTCAGCCCGACGTGGTGCAATCCAGGCCCCCTCATTCGACGATGTCCCTTGCGAATACGTCGGCGATTGTTTCCGCTCGCTTGATCCAGCGAGCCTCAGCGCCGGTCACGAGCACCGTCCCCGGCCGCGGTAGCGCGTTGAAGTTGGCCGCGACCGCATCCTGGTAAGCGCCGGTGTCGAGGAAGGCGATCACATCGCCAATCTTCACATCGGGCAACTCCACCTGCGAGGCCAGTACGTCGAAGCCGCAGGAGATACCGGTGATGTCGGCCCGCATCGTCGGCGCATCCCTGACGCGACTTGCCGCAAGCGGCGTGAAGCTGGCGTGCTCGATCAGCAGGTCGGCGAGGAACATCTCGGTTGTGTCCGTCTCGATCCAGCGCCGCCGCGAAGGCTCCGCCTGTTCCTTGATGTTCCTGACCCGCGTCAGATGGATCCCCGTATCTGCGAAGAGCGACCGTCCAGGCTCGGCCTCGAGTGTTATTCCGTTCGGGTCAAGGCCGCGCTCGCGCAGCCTTTCGCGAAGTGAACGCGCTGCGCGTCCCGCCGTCTCTTCCAGTGGCGGGGCGGGCTCGTGCCCGGGGCTGGTCGGATCGCGAGGCGAGGGGAAACCCCCGCCGATATCGAGCTCACGCGGTCGCCATCCGCCCCAGCCCTGGCAGAG
>DASWQQ010000181.1:0-4166 GCA_036403615.1 Candidatus Dormiibacterota bacterium
TGGCCTACATCATCACCGAAACCTGCGTCGATCTGAAGGACAAATCGTGTGTTGATGTCTGCCCGGTTGACTGCATCATCGATGGCGGCGTGGAAGACCGGATGCTCTACATCAACCCGGATGAATGCATCGATTGCGGCGCCTGCGTCGATCCTTGCCCGGTCGCGGCCATCTATCCAGAGGACGAGGTTCCAGGGGAGATGAAAAAGTTCATCGCCTGGAACTTTGACTACTTCAAGAGCGACGCGGACAAGAACCGGGTACGTGCTGAGATCAACGCCGCCTATCCGGAGAAGCGGAAAACCGAGGTCTGAAGGCGGGCGGCCTTTAAGCCAGCTCGTCGAAGAGCGGATCGACGTCTCGCTCATAGATCGGCAGGCGGACCAGCGGGGTCTCTCGTAAAGCCGGCACCTTGTTGGCGAGCTGGTCGTCGTAGGTTGGTAGCTCTACCTTGTAGAAGACTCCCACCGCCAGCCCATCATTGGTCTCATACGAGGCACGCAGCGCCCGTGTTTTCTTCTCGATCATCTCGTCTACATTGCTCGCATCACCGACCATCGGGTCCCAGCCGGCATCCGCCTCCAACCGCCGCAGCCGCGGCCGCCCGATGTCCTCGCCGGCGTACCAGTCCTTGGTACGGATGTCGTTGTATACCGGGCATGTCTGGAAGACGTCGAGGAAAGCGGTGCCCTTGTGGCTGATCGCCTGCACGATCAGGGAGACAAGGTGCTTGACATCGAGAGCGTAACCGCGCCCGATCCAGCTGTAGCCGGCGCCGAGGGCGACCGCAACTGGATTGACCCCCTCCTGGATCGATGCCTCCGGCATGGACTTGGTTTTCAGGCCCTTGCCGAGGGTTGGTGATGCCTGGCCCTTGGTCAGACCGTAAACGCCATTGTTGAAAACGATGTACGTCATGTCAACGTTGCGCCTGCCACTGTTAACGAAGTAGCCAGCGCCGATGCCATAGCCGTCGCCGTCGCCGCCCACCGCGACGACCGTCATCTCGTGGTTCGCCAGTTTCGCGCCCGTCGCCACCGGGAGGGCTCGACCGTGGAGGGTATGCAGCCCGTAGGTGTCTATATAGTGCGGAGTCTTGCCCGAGCAACCGATGCCCGAAATCATTGCGATGCGGTGAGGCGGAATCTGCAATTGGACGAAGGCCTGCTGGATCGAGCTCAGGATGCCAAAGTCGCCGCAACCGGGGCACCAGTCGACGTGCACGTCGGTTTTGTATTCCTGCAGCGTGAACTTACGCGGCGGGCTGGCCGTTTCAGGCATGCGAGACCATAACCTCCCTGGCACCCTGCGTCAGGGCGCTCGTCACCCCCTCAACGACCTCGTTTCGCGAGAAAGGGCGTCCGTCATATTTCAGGATCTTGTGCTGCATCTCCACACCCGTGTGCTCACGGATC
Source organism: Candidatus Dormiibacterota bacterium (assembly GCA_036403615.1). Taxonomy (GTDB): domain Bacteria; phylum Chloroflexota; class Dormibacteria; order CF-121; family CF-121; genus JALYYC01. Next base: position 1,416 of record DASWQQ010000181.1, read on the forward strand.
AAGGCGCCCAGCTGGGCAGTGTAATTCGCTTCCACCAGGATGGTTCGCCTGGCCGAGGATAAGATCCGGGTGACCGCCTCGGTGGGAAAGGGCCGCATCAGGCGGAGCTGCAAGAAGTTGGCGCTCTTGCCCTCGGCCTCCAGCTCCGCCACCGCGTCAAGAATGGCACCCTTGGTCGAGCCCCAGCCCACCAGCGTGAGGTCCGCCGATTCGGGGCCGTGCAACTTCCACTTGAACTCATCCGGGATCTCGCGTGCCGCCGTCTCCAATTTACCCATCCGCTTGCGCATCATCGCGATCCGGTTCTCGATCCCTTCGGTGATGTGACCCTGCGGGTCGTGCTCATCGCTGGTGGTCGAGAAGATGCCGCCGGCCGTACCCGGCACTGCGCGGGGGCTGATCCCGTCGAAGGTGATGGCGTGCCGGCGGTAGCCGTTTCGGTCCGGACTCTGTGGCTGGAAAACCAGGCCCCGGTCGATTCGAAGTCTGCGCATATCGAGCCGATCGCTGGTGAAGAGCGAGGAAGCAAGGAACTTCTCCAGCAGGACGACCACCGGTAGCTGGTAGCGATCCGCCCAGTTGAAGCTCTCGAAACTGTCCCGGAACGCCTCCTCGATATCTCCGGAGGCGATGACGATGTGTGGGAAGTCGCCATGGGCGGGATGGAGCGCGAATTGAAGATCTGCCTGCTCAGTCCGGGTGGGCAGGCCAGTGCTTGGACCGCCCCGCTGCCAGAGAAATACGACCGGCCCCGGAGCTTCTGTGATGGCCGCGAAGCCGAAACCCTCGGACATCAGTGCGAAGCCTGGCCCCGCCGTCGAGGTCGCCGCTCGGACCCCCATGTGGGCCGCGCCGATCGCCATGTTGATGCTGGAGATCTCGTCCTCACACTGAACCACCGTCAGCTGGTAAGCAGGCCCCTTCTGCTCCAGGTAGACGCTCTCGTCCGTGGCCGGACTGATCGGGTAGTAGGTCTGCATGCCAAGCCCCGCTTTAAGCTTGGCAATGCCCACCGCCTGGAATCCCTTGATCAGGAGCCGAGGCTTCCGTTCCTCCTTAGCCAACGGCTTCAGCTGGCGCTCCGGACGCGCCGTGAAATGCTCTCGAGCGTAGGCGGCTGCAACCCGCACGGCCGCGATATTCATCTCGGCTGCCTCAGCCTTGCGCCCCTTGAACTCGTCCCGGATGGCCTCGAAGAGCAGCTCCTCGTCGTAGCCCGCGATACCGACCGAGGCACCGAGGGCGATGGTGTTACGCATCACGATGTACTTCCGGGACTGTCCACCCTTACCGACATGCTCGAGTGCCTGTTCAAGTACTTCAAAGAAGGGGATCGGGTACAGGTGAACATCGTCGCGGCCGAACCGGGCCTGGTCTATTTTCAAATCGGCGTCGTAGACAATGCTCCCGCCGGCTGCCACCTGGTGAACATGGCCGGTGTGACTCGGATATTTCTTGCGCTCCAGCGCGTCTCCGAAGAGCGTCTCCTGGTCGAGCGCCACCAGCATGTGGATGGCATCGATATGGGATCGCAGCGGGACCGGCGCGGCGGTGACGCGGTAGTAGCTGTGCTTTCCCATGATGTTCGAGTGAAACTCGATGTTGGCAAAGACGTGCAGGCCACCGCGCATGAGCGCCTTGGCGTAGATCTCGGCGGAGGCGTTGATGCCGCCCCCCTGCGGACCGCCGATGACCCAGGACAGTTCCCGGCGGCTCAGTTCAGTTGGCACGACCAAGGTCGATTCTAGTCGGTGAAGACGCCGGGGATCGGTCGCTGGCAGCGAGGGCAAGCGCCGCGCCCTGATAGATGGTCTTCCAGTATTCGGTAGCCGAGGCGCCGGATCAGGGTCATGCCGCATCCCGGGCAGCGTGTGTCCTCATAGCAACCGACCTGGCCCGGCAGGTTCCCGGCGTAGATGAACTGAAGGCCGGCATCCTCGCCGATCGACGCCGCCCGAAGCAGGGCAGCCGCCGATGTGTTGTCCCGGTCTCGCATCCGGTAGTCCCTGTGAAATGCGGTCACGTGCCAGGGGATGCTGGGCGAAATGTCCGCAAGGAAGCCGGCCATGTCTCTCAGCTCCTCGTCACTGTCATTGAATCCGGGGATGATAAGGGTCACGATCTCGAGCCAGAAACCCATCTCATGAACCATCCGGACGCCGTTCAGGATGTTGTCGAGTTTTCCTCCGAGCGAGCGGTAGTTCTTGTCACGCATCGACTTGAGGTCGATCTTGTAGAGGTCCGTCCAGGGCCGGATGAAGTCGAGAGCCTCACGAGTAGCGTTGCCGTTGGATATGTAGGCGGTGGCGAAGCCCCGCGGTCGCGCCTGCTTGAAGACCTCGATCGCCCACTCTGAGGTGATCAGCGGCTCGTTGTAGGAGGTGGCAACCACCCTCGCCTTCTGCCGCTGTGCGGCATCAACCAGCTGTTCGGCTGTGCAATCCATCGACTCGGAAAGCGCGTCAGGATCCCGCAGCGCTTGCGACGTGAGGTGGTTCTGGCAATAGGAACAGTGCAGGTCACATCCGAGCATCCCGAAGGTGAGCGCGTCAGAGCCGGGATAGGCGTGGAAGAAGGGCTTCTTCTCGATCGGGTCGCATTGGAGGGCGCCGACGTAGCCGCGCGGGACCATCAGCAGGCCCTCGCGGTTATAGCGAACCTTGCAGATACCCCGGAGCCCTTCCTTGATCAGGCAACGGTGGGCACAGGCGACGCAGCGGACCTGGTTCGCTTCGAGCTTCTCGTAGAGTC
>DASWQQ010000182.1:0-12002 GCA_036403615.1 Candidatus Dormiibacterota bacterium
CTCGAAACAAGTGTCATCCCATTGACCCGGTTCTCTTTCGAGTGCCGAGTCGAGCCCGGCTCGGGCGGCAACACGGTCGTGAGCCAGGGCATCCGCGTCAAGGGTCCGCTTGGTGCGATCGTTGGTGGGATGATGGGAAAGCAGATCGCCAACTCCTTTCCTGCGCTGCTACAGGGCCTGGCCAAAAAGGCGGAGTCGAGCCAGGTCTAAGAGAGTGGCGCCTGGGCCTCTGGCCTCGCCGGCCGAAAGAAGGTGCGCACGGGCTCGGAAAGCCCATTGAGGACACCGTCCGGGACTTCGAAAGTCACCTCGGACGAGTGACGGCCTTCAATGAAGCGGTCGAATGCCAGGCGGGTGAGCTGGATCATCGTGTCCAAGGGCACCCCGACCTCGGCGAGCAGTTCACTGTGGCTTCCCAAATAGGAAGTAAGCTCGCCAATGCCGTGATCCGAGAGTTCCCGCAGTTCCGTAGTCAGGGCGCTCGCATCTGACCCGTTGCGATAGGCCTGGAGTTGCTGGCCCTTGAGTTGCCAGAGACGTTGCATATCGGAACCGATCGCCTGTCCCATCTGTCGCTGTAGCTCGCTGATTCTCGCCAGGCGGTTGCTACCGACTTCGATCGCCCACCGTCGGCGGGCCTCGGCGTCACCCAGTGCGCATGCTCCGTACCAGCGGTAACGCTCTCGAAGTGCCCGCGTCTCGAGATGACGGCAGGTGAGGACTGGTTGCAGCGGCTGGTAAAGGGTATCGAGTGGAATGAACTGGCGCGGCTGGAACGCCGGGCAGTCGTCGAAGTCCGCCGGAAATGGCTTCGGATAGGGGCAGGCATCCGGAGGCCGGGCCATCGACCGGCCCATTGTACTCGGCTACAGAGACACGTTCGAAAGGATCTTGATGGCCGAGCCATCGGGGCCTACGGCGTAGACATCCACCGTTGGGCGATCGCCCGTTTGTGGATGCTCGGGCGTTTGAAGCTCGACGCCGATACCGGATGCACCTGGTTGGGGCAGCGAGCCCCAGTACATGGTTCCAGCACGTCAATCGGGCAAATGGTTGCACCGCCAAGATCACCGGATCTTGGTTGCTGCCTGTGGTACCGTCCAGTGGCGGACGGAACAAGCAGGAGGGTCAAGACGGCGCAGTCGATCCAGGAGCACCTCACCCTTCTGTATGGGGCGGAACGCGCTCCCTCGGTTGCCCAACATCTCCAGGCGTTGGTTGACCGGCGCTTTCCGGACGCTGCCGGCAACCGCCGGGCTGACAGCCTTCCACTTACCGAGCGAGATGCCCTGCTGATCGCCTACGGCGACCACGTGCGCGAACCGGGGGTTGCACCGCTCCGAACCCTGGACAAATTGGTAGATAGCCGCGCGCGAGGCGTTATCAGCGACCTGCACATCCTCCCGTTTTTCCCCTCCTCCTCTGACGACGGCTTCTCCGTGATCGACTATCGCCGGGTTGACGCGGCGCTTGGCACCTGGGAGGACGTCGCCGCCCTGGACAAGAACTTCAATCTCATGTTCGACGGTGTCTTCAACCATGTCTCGGCCGCCGGCGACTGGTTTGGCCGTTTCCTGCGAGACGAGCCCGAATATCGTGACTGGTTCATCACGGTAGAGGGCAACCCGGATCTGAGCCAGGTCGCACGGCCGCGAACCCTACCACTGCTGACCACTTTTGAGACCGCCTCAGGAGCGAAGAAAGTCTGGACCACCTTCAGCCCCGACCAGGTCGACCTCAACGTCAAGAATCCCGACGTGCTACTCGAGCTCATCGACGTCCTCCTCTTCTACGTACAGCGCGGAGCACGGTTCGTACGCTTAGATGCCATTGCCTACCTCTGGAAGGAGATCGGTACTTCCTGCATTCATCTGCCACAAACGCATCGCGTGGTCAAGCTGATGCGTAGCGTGCTCGATGCGGTCGCCGCTGACGTGATGTTGATCACGGAGACCAACGTTCCCCATCGAGAGAACATCTCCTATTTCGGAGACGGAGGCGACGAGGCTCAACTGGTGTACAACTTCGCCCTGCCTCCCCTCGTACTGCATTCCCTCACAGCTGGAAACGCGGAAGCCTTAACAGCCTGGGCGAGCAACCTAACGCTGCCAACGCCGCAGGTGACCTTTCTCAATTTCCTCGCATCGCACGATGGAATCGGTGTGATGCCGCTACGCGGAATCCTCGGGGATCGGGAGATCGAAGCACTGGTTGCCCTTGCGGAAGCTCGCGGCGGCTTCGTTTCAAAGAAGTCAAACCACGACGGCACCGCCACCCCATACGAGTTGAACATCAACTATTTCGACGCACTTGCCGATCCGTCGGACCTATCCGAGCAGCAGGCCATCGACCGCTTCCTCACGGCACACGCGATCATGCTCGCGCTGCCGGGGTTACCGGCGATCTACCTGCACTCACTCTTCGGCTCCAGGGGCGACCGGCTCGGGGCGGAGGCGAGCGGGGTGCCACGTCGGATCAACCGCCAGCGGCTCGTGCTCGCCGACCTGGAAAGGGAGTTGGACGAACGCGGGTCGCGGCGTTCAGTCGTGTTGAAAGGCCTGACCGGGCTGTTGCGCCAGCGACAGGCCAACCCCGCCTTTCAGCCGGCGGCACGCGCCGAGGTGATGTCGCTTGATCCGCGAATCTTCGCCATACGGCGTGTCTCGGGCGCCGGTACTCGGGAGGCACACTGCCTGCACAATGTGTCGGGCGAGGTAGTGAAGGTGCAGGGGCAAGTGCTTGAGCCTTATGAGACCCGGTGGCTGGGGTAACCGTGCCGCAATGAGTTTCATCGATGGCCTCAGCGGAACAACGCTACTTCTGGCGATTTGCGGCTTGCTCTTCGTCGAGGAGCTGGGGATCCCATTACCCTTCGCCCCCGGCGACCTGATCCTCGTCATAGGCGGCATCGCCATCGCCGGCGGCAGGGTGAATCCACTCTTGATCGTCCCCGGCGCCCTGCTGGCCTGCATCGTGGGTGCGGCGCTGGGCCGCGAGATAACGGCACTCCTGGGATGGGAGCGCCTGATGAAGCTCGCCCGGCCGCTCCACGCTGAGAAACCGCTGGAGCGCGCGGCCCAGATCGTGCGCCGGGGTGGATGGCGCACCGTGTTCACGGCGCGTCTTATCCCCGGCCTGCGCGTCTACACCAGCCAGATGGCGGGCATCACTGGCGTGAAGCGCTCGACCTTCCTCGCCGGACTCATCCCGGCCGCGGTCATCTACGTCGGCGTCTTCCTCGGACTCGGTGCCGCCTTCGGCCGCCCGGTCCTGGCCGTGATCCACCAGAGCCAAAACAACATCACCGTCATCGTGTTGACGATCGTGCTGTTGCTCCCCGCCCTCCTCGGCCTTCGCATCGTCTTGCGACGAACACTCGAGGGATTGGAGACGGCCGGCTGGAGCGGGCCCTTTCGACTACGTCTCGATCCCCTCCAGCTGGTCGTCTTGCCGCTATGCCTCGGCATCAACATCGCCGGTCACGGGATCGCCGTGGGGCTCAAACTGCCGCTGTTCGCGGATTCAGCGGGGACCATCCTTGCTGGCGTACTTGCCGGTCCTTGGGTCGGCGCCAGCGTCGGAGTGCTTTCAAATTTGCTCGCCTCCAACACCTACGATCCGATCGCGGCCCCCTACGCCCTGGTGTCGTTTGCTCTCGGTTTTACGGCAGGCCTTGGCCGCTACCTGCGTTGGCAGAGCCGACCAAGCCGGTGGCTCCTCCTTTGGATTGTCTGCGTAATGGTGTCGGCCCTGATCGCCACGCCGATCAATTTCGTGCTTAGCGGCGGCCAGAGCGGTGTTGGTTTCGGCGACGCCATCTACGCCTCGATGACGACCCGGCTTCCGAGAGTCATCGCGGCGTTCATCGGTGAGATCGCGGTTGACTTCCCGGACAAGCTGCTCTCCGTGGCGATAGCGCTCGGCATCGCGTATCAGTTCTTCCGTCAACCGCAGGCCCTGAACGCGGCCGCACCAGGAGCCATCGATCTCGACCTGCGGCCTTCCTTCGTCTTCACCTTCCGGTCACCACGATGGCGACGGCAGATGCTGGTCGGCGTCCTCTGCTTTCTCTTTGCCGGGCTTATCGTTCCACTGCTACTTTTTCTCGGCTACCAGGTCGAGCTTTCGCGGCGCGTTCGCGACGGCAACCCTTTACTTCCGCCCTGGGACCGGCCCTGGACAAAGATCAAAGATGGCTTTCGGGTCGCCGCTCTTTTTGCGATCTGGTCTCTTCCAGGCATTGCTATCTCGCTGCTCGGCAGTGAGCTGGCCGGCATTTCAACCGAAGTGGGCCCGGCGGGCGTGGCCGGAACCCTGGGCGACGTATTCTCAGCCACGGGCAGTGCGCTCGGGTTCCTGGTGCTCGTGATCCAGATACCCGTCTGGGCTCAATACCTTCAAGGTGGCTTTCGAAAGGCACTCAGCCTTCCCGCTGTGATCGATCGGCTCCGTTTCAACTTCAGCCTTACGGTTGTGGTCTCGGCCTTGACCGTGATCCTGTTGATCATCGGGTTGATCGGCCTGATCGGCATCGTGATCGGGGTCGTCGTCACCCTCACCTACATGAGTTTCGTGTGGGCTCACCTGGCCGGCGAGTACGCGCGCCTGACCGACGCGGCACTAGTTGCGAAGTCCGAGTACCGTGTCAGCGCCAGAAGTTAGTGGCGGGCGTCGTGAAGCCTGGGCGCGGCCGAAGCGAGAACTGGGGTCGGGTAGTCCGGACGGCTGGACTCGTATTGCCAGATGCGGGCGGAGATCCGCTGGATCAGCCTCCAGCCGCTCACCTCGTCCAGCCCGGCGACGCAGATGGCGAGCACGAAATGCACCGAGCCGTAGGTGACGTCGGCTGCATCCACTTCGGTGCCGTACATATCGCCGGTCTTGTGAACCACCCTGGCAGCTCCCGGGACTCCAGCCGGGATGCCGGCTTCGGCGGCTGTATGGATCAAATTTCCGTATAGCCAGCTTTGGGCAGCGGATCCGCCCAGGCGGCCGAGCGCCTCGTTGACCCAGATCGCCGCCAGGTCATTCGCCGTCGTGGTATTCGGATCCCAGAGTGCGGAGTTAGCCATGCCGGCGGATCGAGCGTAGTTGTTGAGTGCGGCGGGTCCACCCAGGTAGCGGACCAGGATGCGGGCCGCGGTATTGTCCGAGTAAAGCCCCGTTCGCCGCACCAGCTCGGCTCGGGTAAAGCAGGATCCCTGCTCGTAGTCCTGGAACCAGCCATCCTCCCCGTCACTCTGGTCGAAGCAGAGACTATCGGCCGGGCTCACCTTGCCGGCGGTGACTTGCTGCGCTTCGGCCATCAGGAGCGGGAGCTTGTACTCGCTGGCGGCGTAGAAGCCCTGCCCCCCGTTCAGCGACAGGTTCTGCCGGCCGCGGCCGCTCAACTCCTGGAGGCTGATGCCGACCTGGGCGCCGCTCTGGCTCGCGATTGCGTTCAGGTCTGCTCCGAGCTGGTCAAAGGCGGACGGCTGGATGACGGTGGTCAAGGTTGGAGCCACCGTCGGGGGGGCCTGCAGCTTGACTGTGTGAGGCGTAGGCCTGGGGCTGGTATGCCGCGTTGGTCGGAGCGCCCCGACGAGCGGCGCGTTCGACTGGGCATAGGCAGCCGTCCCCAGCGGGAGGAGCAGGGCAAGTGCCAGGCCGTAGGTAAGCAGTGATCTCAGTCCGACCCCGAAACGAGGCATTAGTGGACTGAAAGTAGCCGTAATTGCGCTTTCCGTCATGGGAAAGCGATGAGAAGGAGGTTACGGGCTGGCTACGAGCTTTCCGGCACCTCCACCGTGACCCGGATACCGAGTGGCGAGCGGTTGTAGGAAGCTGCGACCAGCCCCCCAATCAGAGCGCCGAGCAAACCGGCAAACAGGCCTACCAGCAGACCGGTCGCCGGAATTACCAGGTACCAGCTGTAGCGGAGGCTCTCGAGCAGGGGCACCTGGCTGCCGAAGGGCAGCAACTGCTCCGTCACGCCCAGAGTCAGGCTCAGCTGCAGCTGCCAGGCGAGCAGCGCCCCGGCAAACCAGGAGAGGCCGGCGCCGAGGATGCAGCCGGCCACCAGGCCGAGGGGAAAGCCGATCCAGGCGCCCGCGATCATGGCGGCGCGGACCGAGAGCGCGAGAACCCGCCCGTTGACCTGGCGCGTCATCGGAGCAGCGCCCTCCTCGGCCGGCGCGGCCCTACAAGAAGCAGGAGGAGAATGGCGGCGGGGATCCCCAGCGCCAGGGTCAGCGCGTAGGCCAGGTAGCCGAGGAAGCGGACCCCCCGTTGCGCCGGCTGGCGTGCCGATCCGGTTCCACTGGAGACGATCTTTCGCTGCGGCCCCTGGCCGGCTCCGCCGCTGAACAGGTCGGCCGCCTGGAGCGCCGCCGGCCGGGGGTCGCCGCTTGGTTGGTAGAGACCGAAGTGCTCGATCTTGATTCCGGGCCGCTGCGTCCAGTAGTCGTCGAGTGTCCACCACACGGTCGCGCCGACGAAGCCACCCGGGCCGGTGTCTGTCAGTGGCGCGGCCGCCTGGTAGGTGTCGGCAAGGATGCGTTTTTGTTCCTCCTGCTGCGCAGCATCATCGGCCCAACGTCCGAATTCCAGGATCATCACCGGCTTCATGGGGTAGGTGGCATGCATCACCCGCAGAGCCTGGGCGGTGCCGGTGGCGGCGTCAGGTTGGTAGAAGACGCCGTAGTAACTGGTGAAGCCCGCAACGTCGAGCGGCGTGCTTGTCCGGTCGTTCGGCTGCGAGCCGTAGGCCGCCTGCCCCGTCAGGCGGGTGCCGTCGTTCTGCCGGTCGAGCTTGTGAAGAACGGAGAGGGCCTGCTGCCGCTCGGCATTGCCGGTCGACTCGTTGGCCAGCCCGTGGAAGAGCACCGCCGGGTGGTTCATGTCACGAAGGTCCATCTCGCTGAGCATTTGTTGCGGGATGCCACGATCCATGGCGATGCCGAAGGTCGAGGGCGTGTAGTGATATAGCGGAATCTCCTCCCATACGGCATAACCGAGCCGGTCCGCGAGCATCAGCAGAAGCGGGTTGGCGGGGTGATGGTCGGCGCGGATGAGTTGTACGTTGGCGGCGTTCGCCTTTTGCAGCTCTAGCAGTACATCGTCTGCGGTGGTTACAGGGCCTCCGCGGGGCTCGCCGCTTGACCCTGGGTAGACCCTCTCGTCATGCAGCGCGACGCCGGCAAAAGAAACAGCCGAACCGTTCAGAAGCAAACGCGGCGCCTTCGCATCGACCACTATCCGCCGCAGGCCGAAGGTCTCGAAGAGCTGGTCGACCGGGCGCTCCTCCCAGAGGACCCGGACCTCGAGCACGTAGAGCGCAGGGGACTGCGGCGTCCATAGGTCGGCGTTGTTGAGGGAAAAGCTGGTATGCACCTGGTTGGTGCCGTCGGCCCCCAGCTGGCCGGCATCGATGCGCTCGCTCGCGATTGGTACCGCGTTCGCAGGTACGAGGCTTCGCGGGTCGAGATCCGTAAGGTTGGCCTGCTCGACGGCCGCCGGTAGCAAGCTGATGTCGACCTGCACCGCTGCGGCCGCTCCGTGGCGCTGGTGCAAGGTCACGAATACGTCAGCTCCATCAAGATGCGGGACGACGTCGGCACGCGAGGCATAGATCCCACTCGTCGCCTCCAGCCACACAGGTTGAGTCAAGCCGCCGTAGTTCCACCAATCGGTCAGACCCCAGGGAACGATGTCCTGGCGCGTGCCCCAGGCTGGATTGTCCACCCGGACCGCGAGGGTGTTGACGTCACCGGGGATCAAGGCGTCGGTCACGTCGAAGGCGAACGGGGTCGAACCGCCCTCGTGATAACCGAGATAGTGACCGTTGAGCCAGGCGTCGGCGATGTAGTTGGCGGCGCCGAACTTGAGCGTGACGGTCTGGTTCTGCCAGGTCAGTGGCAGGTCGAAATCCTTTCGATACCAGGCTCCCTGCACCGGGGCTGAGGGAGGCGGATCGAAGGACCCGGGCACGTCGACCACTGACCAGGGGCCGTCATTGAAGTTTGGTTGCTCGCGGCCGGCCGCCTCCGCCACGATCCGGGCCAGGGCGGTCGATCGACGCGCGAGCGACAGGTCGCTGTCCATCGTAATGCGGTCGACACGCCAGCGGCCGCTGAGATCAAGTCGCGTGCGCGGCTGGAAGTTGAAGGTCGGTACCGGGATACCATCCTGGAAGGCGACCCGGCTGCCACCAACCACCTTGAATCCCAGCGTCGGACTGAGTTCAGCCGCCGCGGCCGGACTGGCGCAGGCCGGGAGGACGATCCCGAGCAAGAGCGTGGCAAGGACGATGCCGGCGGGCCGGCGGGCAGGACGCAACGATGGGAATTATGGCTGGAATGGACCCGAGGGTAGCCTTTCCAGCTCAAAACTTGACAGAGTCACTATAAGAAGATATGATTCCGTGTGTTTTCAGGCCGTCCGTTTGGGGAGGACGCCAATGGCAGGGCCGCTATCCAGCGCCAACCGCGAGATCCGTGAAGCTGAACGGCTAGAGCACGAGCGTAAATTGGCCCGCCTCAAGCGACCGCGCCTTCTCACCGATCAGCTCCTGACGCAACTCGAGGAGCTCAACCTGGATGACGTCCTCTCCGTTCCGGACCGGCTCGGGCCCAGCATCGAAGACCTGCGAGAGTCGGTGCGTGACTGGCCCCAGATCGAGACCCGTTATGGCTCCCGGCTGCGGCCGGGGACGCGGACGAGTGAGATGATCGAGACCATCTTCGCCATCCAGGAGATTCTGACGCCCCCACGGACAACCAGCGAGGTGGATGACGAAGAGTTGTTCGCGCTGCCTTCCACGCCGGGCTGGCCCTTCGAACCTAAAGAGTAGTCTCGGCTCGCCTGAAGAGGTAGGCCTCCGTCAGGTAGGGCAGGCGGAACTGGCTAGCATCGCCCGCGGCCACCTTCACCTCGCGAGCTATCGCATCGCGGGATCGCTCAGGGAGCGCTGCCATGAAGCTGATCGACAGCACCCGGTCGACCAGACCGCCGCGGTCCAGCAACTGCTCGTAGCCGAACTCTCGCTGTCCGATGGGAGAAAACCTGGTCGTGCTTCTCATGATGTCCTTCCATCGATCGTTCTCATGCGCCGGCGTGGCGGCACGGTAGCGAGCGATGATCTTCTCCAGGCGGAGCTGGAGGGGGTCCTTCATATCGCGCCGGTTCCAGACCAGGGCAAGGCCGCCCCCCGGCCGCAGGACACGCTGCAACTCCGCAAGGACCCGGTCAGTTGCGAACCAGTGAAAGGACTGGGCCGCGGTCACCGCGTCCACCACGCCAGCTGCCAGAGGAATCGCCTCTGCGCTGGCATCCAGGACGGTAGCGGAAGGGACTGCGATCTCCAATTGCTCGCGCATGCCGGCCGACGGTTCGACCGCGTACAGCTTTGCCCCGCTCGGCTCCAACAGCCGGGTGAACTTTCCCGTGCCAGCTCCCAGATCCACCACCGTATTTTCCGGTCCGATCTGGAGGCGTTCGCAGATCCAATCGACAGCCGCTTTCGGATATCCGGGCCGGCCCCGCTCGTAGGCAGAAGCACCGCGGCCGAAGCCTTCGAGCGCTGTCTTAAAGACACCCACCAGGTGAAGCCTATAGGTCTCCACCCGATAGGATGAGCCGGTGCAACGGATCGTGATCATTGGCGCGGGACTGGCTGCGATTCTTACCGCCTGCGGTTATCCGACCGCGGTCGCACCGACGGCGAAGGAAGTACTGGCGAAGCCGCTGCAATCCAATCTCAAAGATGCGCATTTCGTGGTCAGCGGCAAGCTCTCCAACAATGGGGCGACGGTCAACGTGACTGGTGACGGGGAGATCAACTACAAGCCCAAGCCGGGTGGCCGTTTCAAGTTCATCACGACGGTAGCGGGCCAGGTGGTGAGCTTCGAGCAGATCTCCGTCGGAGGCACCGACTACGGCATCCAGACTCCTGGGGCGGCCAAGTGGGTATCGAAGGCCGACCCCACAGGAGGCATCGGACCGACGGTATTCGCGGGGGCGAGCGCCCAGAAGTACATTGGGGAGGAGAACCTGCCGCAGGGCAAGGCCTGGCATGCCAGCGCCAAGGACAGCACGGGCAACCCTTTCGAAGCCTATATCCGGGAGAGCGACGGCTACCCGATCAAGTACGTCGAGACCCAGAGCGGCGGCGACTCGATCACGCTCACCTTCGACAAGTACAACAGCGGCACCACCATCACACCGCCACCGTCCGCGCAGGTGACGCCGGGATAAGCGGGTGACCAGCATGGAGGCGTTCGCCCGGGCGGGCGAGGCTATCCGTGCTACCAGCAGCAAGCTGGAGAAGACGCGCTTGCTGGGTGAGTTTTTCGCTGGCCTGGACGATAGCGAGGTGGCGATCGCCGCCATCTTCTTCAGTGCCCGGCCGTTCGCTGACCGGGATCAGCGCAAGCTGAACCTCGGCTACAGCGTGATCCGAACCGCGGTTTGCAGCCTGGCCCCGGTCGACGACGACGCGCTCGGCGAGTCGTACATGCGCTTGAGCGACGTGGGCGACGTGATCCAGGAAATCCTGGAGGGCCACACCCATCCCCGGGCGACCACCGTCACCGAAGTCCGTGATGCCTTCTCGATGATGCATTCCGAACGGAACGCCAAAAAGAAGGCCGCTCTGCTCGCGGCTCTCTTCGATCGGCTTGCGCCGGTTGAGGCGAAGTACATTGCCAAGATCCTTACCGGGGACCTTAGGATCGGCCTGCGCGCCGGCCTGGTCGAGGACGGCATCGCCCGTGCCTTCGGGGTACCGCTAGCGGACGTTTCCTGGGCCAGCATGCTAACCGGCGACATCGGTGAGGTGGCGGTGCTTGCCCGTCACGCTGCGCTGCGAACCGCCGCGCTGCGCCTGCTGCATCCGCTCCAGTTCATGCTCGCCTCACCCGAGGAGGATGCGGAGGCGATCATGCGGCGGGTTGGCCGTGAGGCCTGGGTGGAGGACAAGTACGACGGCATCCGTGGCCAGCTGCACAAGGAGGGCGAGCACATCATTCTCTACTCCCGCGACTTGAACGACGTCACCGCCGCCTTCCCGGAAGTTGTCCAGGCAGCCGGGGGCGTTCCCCACGATCTGCTCCTGGATGGTGAGCTGCTTGCCTTCAAAGATGGCGTCGTGCGGCCTTTCTTCGAGTTACAGCACCGACTTGGCCGCAAAGTCGTAAGCGCCCAGCTCCTCGCCGATGTGCCGGTGATCTTCGTCGCCTTCGACCTGCTTTACCTCGACGGACGAAATCTCCTGCTCGACCCACTTCGCGAGCGACGCCGGGAGCTGGAGGCGCTCAGCCTGCCCTCCCCTTTCATGCTTGCCTACCTGATCAGGGCACTCGACGCCGGCCAGCTGGACCGCATCTTCGATGCGGCACGGGCGCGAAACAACGAGGGGCTGATGGTCAAGGATCCAGAGAGCGTCTATACGCCCGGCCGGCGCGGCCTCGGGTGGCTGAAACTGAAAAAGGCCCTCGCCACGCTCGATGTTGTGGTCACCGGCGTGGAAGTCGGACACGGGAAACGAAAAAACGTCCTCTCCGATTACACCTTCGCCGTCTATGACGCGGAACAGGATCGACTGGTAAACATCGGCAAAGCCTATTCCGGCCTGACCGACGCTGAGATCGCGAAGATGACCGAGCACTTCAAGTCCATCACCCTGAAGGATTACGGCCGTTTCCGGCTGGTTCAGCCAGAGGTTGTCCTGGAGGTCGCCTTCGACGCCATAATGGAATCAGGACGGCACGACTCGGGTTACGCGCTGCGCTTTCCGCGCATCAAACAGATACGGACCGACAAGAGTGTTCGTGAGATCGACACCCTCGCGAATGTGGCGCGTATGCACCGCACCTTTACCGGTGAGCGGGTGCAACTGGTGGAACCGGCGCAGGCCTGACCTGCACCCCTCTTTGCCGGGCGACCACGATCAGCGCCACGGCGGCGATGATTATGCCGCCCGCGATCACCGTTCGGGGTGAAAGTGCCTCGTTGAGGAAGAGCGC
>DASWQQ010000183.1:0-9878 GCA_036403615.1 Candidatus Dormiibacterota bacterium
CCCGCAATCGCTTCACCATGGACCGGGAGTATGTCGCCTCTGTCAATGCGGCCTTCGTCAGATTCTGGAAGGCAGGACTGATCTATCGCGGACCTAGGATTGTCAACTGGTGTCCCCGGGACCAGAGCGCCATCTCAGATCTCGAGGTGGTTTTCACCGAGGCCGACGACCAGCTCTACTACCTCGATTATCCGGTCGAGGGCGGAGGCGTGATCTCGGTTGCGACGGCGCGCCCGGAGACGATGGTGGGGGACACCGGGGTGGCGGTCAATCCCGGAGATGAGCGCTATCGCGAGCTGGTGGGAAAGACGGTCTTGCTGCCGCTGGTGCACCGTCGGGTGCCGATCGTGGCGGACCAGGCGGTCGACATCGGCTTCGGTACCGGCGCCGTCAAGGTAACCCCCGGCCACGACACCACGGACTACGAGATCGGGGAGCGCCAGGGGCTCGAGGTCCGCAACATCCTGCACCTCGACGGCCGGCTGGATGTCGCGGAGCTGCCCGAGCTGAACGGTCTCAAGGTGGCGCAGGCGCGACCACGAATCGTCGAGATGTTGCGGGCCGAGGGCGCACTTCAAAAGGTCGAGCCCTACCACCATTCCGTCGGTCACTGCGACCGCTGCGGCGCCGTGATCGAGCCGCTCGTCTCCTCGCAATGGTGGGTAAAAATGAAGCCTCTCAGCGGGCCGGCGATCGCGGTGGCGGAGGAGGACGAGCTTCGCTTTCACCCGGAACGCTGGAAGGAACAGTACCTGCGCTGGATGCGCAACATCCGCGACTGGTGCATCTCGCGCCAGCTCTGGCTCGGTCACCGCATCCCGGTCTGGACCTGCGCCAACTCGCATGCGGTCGCCTACGAAAAGGCGCCTTCTGCCTGTGAGGAGTGCGGCGACCGGACGCTGACCCAGGATCCGGACGTGCTCGACACCTGGTTCTCCTCATCGCTGTGGCCGTTCGCGACGCTGGGCTGGCCGAATGAAACCGAAGACCTGGCAGGTTTCTATCCAACCCAGGTGCTCGACACCGCCCGGGACATCCTCTACCTCTGGGT
Organism: Candidatus Dormiibacterota bacterium; assembly: GCA_036403615.1. Classification (GTDB taxonomy): domain Bacteria; phylum Chloroflexota; class Dormibacteria; order CF-121; family CF-121; genus JALYYC01. The sequence continues at coordinate 1,052 of DASWQQ010000183.1, forward strand.
CGCGCGGATGGTGTTCACCAGCCTCTATTTCCTGGATAAGCTCCCCTTTTCTGATGTGATCATTCATGGCACGGTTCTGGCTCCCGATGGTCGCCGCATGAGCAAGTCACTCGGAACCGGTGTTGATCCATTGCAGATGGTGGATCGATACGGGGCTGATGCGACTCGCGCCTGGTGCGCGTACTTCGGCACCAGCGGCCAGGACATCCGTTTCTCCGAGGAAAAGATCAAGTCTTACCAGCTCTTTGCCAATAAACTGTGGAACGCGACGCGCCTGCTTGCGTCCGGGATCGCGGAGGGCTCACCGCCGTTGCCGGTCGACGAGGCGCTGCTCGAGCCGGCCGACAGCTGGATCCTCGGCCGGTTGAGTGCCGTCACCCGCCTGGTGACCCGATGCTTTGCCGGCTTCGAGTTCGGACCTGCCATCGATGGCCTCTACGAGTTCGCCTGGCATGAGTTCGCCGATGACTACCTGGAGCTGATCAAGCCGCGGCTGCCGGACGGCGGCGGAAGCGGATATACGGCTCGGGCGGTCGCGGTCCATGTCCTGGAGACGACCCTGCGCCTGCTGCATCCGATCATGCCCTTCGTAACGGAAGAACTCTGGCAGCGGATTCCGCACGCCGGTGAGTCGATCGTGCTTGCTCCCTGGCCGCTTGCCGATGAGCGCCTGGAAGACCCCGCCCTGCTCGAGGAGATGGCCCACCTGCTGGAGGTGGTGCGCGCGGTCCGGAGCCTGAGGCACGCGTCAGAGCCGAGGACCCGCCGGCAGCCGGCGCAGGTCCAGTCCCCGCGCCGGCTACTCAGCGAACCGGCGGGCCGCCAGTACCTGGCAACCCTGGCCCAGCTGGAGTTGAACGGTCCCCTGGCGCCCGAGGTGCCCCGCCAGGCGGTGGTGGTCGGTGAGACCACGGTCACGCTAGGGATCCGTAGCGACAGCGGGGTCGAGAGGCAACGGCTTGGTGCCGAATTGCGAAAGAAAGAGCAGGAGATCGAGTTTATGGAAACGAAGCTCAAAAATCCGGACTTTACCGGCCGGGCTCCGCAGGCTGTAGTGGAGCGCGAGCAGGCCCGCCTTTTGGAGGCAAAAGAGGCCGCGCTTCGGCTTCAGGCGCTACTGGGCGAGGGGGCCGGATAGGGTAAGGTATCGGCAGTAAATTCTGGAACTTAAGGAGACCCTTTGCCTGATCTGAAGCCGCTTCGACCGCTTCTCTACATCGTCGTCTTCTACCTGCTGGCTTTCTGGCTTAGCCTCTCCTACTGGGCCTTTCGGGACGCACGCGAGCGCTCCAACAGCGTCGCCTTTCACGTCTTTGCCACCGGCCTATCACTCCTGCTGCCCATCTTCGGCCTCTTCATCTACATGATCATCAGGCCGCCGCTGACGATGGCTGAACGCCGGGCGCTCGAGCTGGAAACGCAGGCCCTATCCGAGCCAGGCGGGCCGGTGCGTGAGCTGCGGCCCTGCCCGAGCTGCGGTGAACCGATCGACTCCCAGTACGTGCTCTGCCCCCATTGCAAGACGCAGTTCAGTAAACTCTGCCCACGGTGCAACAAGCAGCTCAAGCTGGGATGGAGTGTCTGTCCCTACTGCGCCGAAGAGGTACCGCTTCAGGGCTCCGTCCCCACGCCGCGCATAGCGCGATAGCCTCCTCTTCTCGAACCCGCCCCGGGGGGTAACGATCGTGCCGCTCGCCCTTCAGGCGCTCCTGCCCCTCCTGGTGGTAGTCGTCGCCGCCGTCATCGTCATCGCCCGGCCGCGCCATGAACTGAATGGACGGGTCGCTCTGGGAGCGACGTCGCTTGCCGGCATCGTCACCCTGGTCGAGTTGCTCCGGCTTTCCCCGGGTGAGCGCGTCGATGTGCCCTACCTGACCAGCTTTCCTTACGCGGACCTCGCCATCCGCCTCGATGGACTCTCGCTCGCTTTCGCAGTGGTCACGCTACTAACTGCCGCCCTCCTGATGCTGGTGCGCCTGAACGCTCCCGGTGATCGTCGGGATCCCTGGGCCTCCTGGTTGCTGACCACGGCAGCGGTGCTCGCCGTCACAATGGCTGCCAGCCTGCTGCTCGTCTACATCCTCTTGCAGGTGCTGACACTTGCCTGGAGCGGGACCCTTGATGAGGCCGCTCCTCGCCGGCGCGGGCTACGGCTGGCGATCGGGGTTGCGGATATCGGGCTCCTACTGGTGGCCGCCAGCGCCGTCCAGTCCGTCGGTACCAGCGCTTTCTCGGGTGTACCCTCGGACACCTTCGGGCCCGCGGCTGTGCTTCTAGCTCTGCTACCGGTAATGGTTCGAGTCCTGGCCCTCCACCGGGCCGCGTCCGGAACCGAGGCACCGGTGGCCTTTGAGCCGGCCGTTGCCTTCGCCGCTCCGGCCGGGTACCTGTTACTCAGACTGGTGGCCGTGATGGGCGGACGCCTTCCGGGGCGTCCGGTAGAGATTGTCGTTTTTGGCGGCGCGCTACTGCTTGCCGCGTTGGGCGCCATTACCGTCCTGGTCGAGCGTCCCGCCGGGCGCTTTCCCCGTTTGTTGCTGCTGAGCCAGGCAGCGCTTGCGCTGGCCTTCCTCGCCAGCAGCCTGCCATTACTCGCGCTGGCGAGCACCTGGCTCTGGCTGCAGTTGATCCTCCTTACCGGTCTCTGCTCCGTCTACCGCAAGGGCGAGCAGCTCGCCGGCGAAGTGGTGTCCTTGACGCTCGCGGCGCTGCCCGGGACGACTGCCTTTGTAGCGCTCTGGATCGCGGGCGTTGGCCTGCGGGCGGGCAACGATATCCTGCCCCTGCTGGCCGTCGTGGTGGTCGCCCTGTTGATGGCTGCCGCGGCCATATCTCGCGTCCGCAGGATCGCGTCAGGGGGGATCGACGTCCCTGCCATGTGGGCGCTGGCAATGCTGGCGATCGCGGCGGTGCCGTCGCTGGCGCTTGGGCCCCTTGTCCTGCCCGCGGCTCAAACCGTGCGTAACCTTCCATCAGGTGCCGTGCTGCTGAGCCCGCTTGGGTTCATCCTCTCCGGAATCCTATGGCCCGCGCCGGCAGTGGCCATACTGCTCGCCGGCCTCCTCGCGGGCCTCTGGCGGACTCGCGCGACGCTGCCCTGGCGGCCACTGGAGCTTGCCTCGCCGCCCATGCCGCGCTTCCCCGGCGCAATTTCTTTGCGGCTGCCTTCCCGCTGGGCCACCCGCGCGATCTGGACCGCCCTGCTGGCGATCACCGCCGCTGCCGTCCTGCGGCCATGATCGTCGTCCTTCCATTTGTGCTTTTGCTTGTGGGTGCTGTCGCCGCCTACCTTGGTAGCGGTCGGCGACGGCTACTTGGGACCGGCGCGATGCTCGGCGGAACCGCCTGGGCATTACTGTTGCTGACGGATTGGAAACCGGCTATCGGCTGGGTAATCCCACCGCTGCTGGGCACCCTCCTCGTATCTCGGCCCGCGACGCGCACCAGGCTCACCTTCGAGCAGATAACCAGGCGCGCGACCACGATTGCCGCGACCGGACTGGTGGCGGTGTTCGCTGCCACCAAGTTTCCGATTGGAGAAAACCCAACCTTATTGAGCGCCGTACCATGGTTGCTCGCCGCCGTAGCCGCGGCCTGGCTGATCAGCCCGATCGACGAGCCCGAGCGGGTCCAGGCTGCGCTGCTCTTGATCGCTGCGGGTTCGGCACTCCTTCTCTCCGCGGCGCCGGCAGGCCTGCTGACCGCGGCCGCGGCAGCAGCCATGGCCATGGTCCCGCCACTGGCAGCCCGGTGGCCCCTTCCCCAGCGGGTCGACTCGGCGATCCGGATCGTGCTCCTGCTGGGGGGCGCGGCGATGGCGGCGATGGCGCTTTTGTTCGGTCAATTGCCTCGTTTCACGCAGCAGGACCTGGCGCTGTCGCTGGATGGGCCGGCGCTCCTCAGCCTCGCGCTGCTGCTCGTCGCAGGCGCCTTGATAGGGGTGCCCGGTCGTGCCTGGGTTGTCTTGCCGGCGCTGCTGGCGGTGCTGGCAATCGCTCCCAGCCTGCGCTGGGCCGCACTGGCTGCGCTGGTCGCCGTTACTTTTGCCGAGCAGCGCCGCCGGGAGCGCTTCGCCTGGCTCGCACTTTTCCTGCTCACTCTCCCCGGCCTCTTTGCTCTACTGTCGGCGCAACCCTGGAGCCCCAGGGCGCAGGTAGTGGCCCTGGCTGGCAGTCTCCTGCTGGCCGCGGTGGCGGCCACGGGCTCGAGCTTCGGCGTCCTCGCGCTGGTTGGCTTCGCGCTCGTAATCCTGGAGAACACGAGTGCGATGAGCCCCTTCCTGATGACACGTTTCGGCTGGGTTGCGTCGGCCGGCGCCGTCCTGCTGCTGGCTCGTTCGCTGCTCGACCGCCAGGCGAAAAAAAGCGGCAATCCTCTGGAACAGGCGTTGATCTGCGGCTTGCTCCTGCTGGCGGTGGCGGCTCACGACAGCCTCGGGCTCGGGACGCTCGCGTCAGTGCTACTCCTCGTCGACCTGGTGGTCACGCACCCGGGTATGTACCCGGTATCCCGCTCGCGGGCAGCCGCAAAAGCCAGGCCGCTGCTGATGCTGGCGCGCTCCGGCTGGCCCCCCGGCGTCCGTTTTGCCGGAGTCACGCTGGCAGTGATTGGCGCACTGCAGACCTCGCTTCTTTCCGGACTGCTGGCGGCGATTCTCTTGTTGGGAATAAAGTTGTCGCCGGTCTTCGAGGCGCGCTCAGAGGCTGCGGGTGATGCATCGAGCCGGCGCCTCTGGGTTGCCCCGGCGCTTTCCCTCGCCTGCGGGCTCGCCCCCGCCCTCGTGCTGCGAATGCTGCGTGTCTGATCGGCGCCGGCAGGCGGGCTCTGCACTGATCCTCGCATCCGGTTCGCCCCGGCGGGTGCGAATGCTCTCCCTGATGCGAATCCCCTTTACCAGTGTTCCTTCTGGGATCGACGAGCGTCCGCCACTTCCTCTTCGCCCGCTCCGCCTGGCTCTCTGGGCGGCGGAAGCCAAGGCGCGGGCGGTCGCGCCCGGCTTTCCTTACGCCATCGTCCTGGCGGCCGATACGGTGGTAGCGCTCAATGGGCGTGCCTATGGAAAGCCGGCTGACCCTATGGAGGCGGAGGTGATGTTGAAAGAACTCTCCGGCCGGACCCACATCGTTTACACCGGAGTGGCTGTAGTGAGCGGCAAGCGGCGTCGCGCGGTGACCGGATTTTCCCGCACCTTTGTCACGATGCGTGAGCTTTCACCGTCCGTAATACGAGGCTACGTCGAGACCGGAGAAGCGCAGGATAAGGCAGGTGCCTACGCTATACAGGGCGAAGGTCGCCGCCTGGTGCGGGCGATTCACGGGCCCTTCGACAATGTCGTCGGGATGCCGATGCACCTGGTCCTGCGGCTCCTGCGGGAGGCCGGTATGAAGGTCCCCGCTATCAAAGCAGATGGAGCAGAGCACGAGGCAGATACGCAGAGACGGCGCTCGTCGCGGCGGAATCCTCGCCGGACTGATCCTGTTCCTGCTCGCCGGGGCCGCGCTGGCGGGATGCGGACCGGTCGCGAGCTCCCGGCTGGTCATAACCCAGAGCACGGACGTGGCAACCGCGGCTGACCACAAGGGACATCTGGCACCCGGCACTTTTGCCGGTATCACGGTTTCGATTCGTAACACCGGTACCGCCCCCGCCCGCGGCCTGGTGGTTGAGGATCTCCTTCCCGCAGGCTTTCACTTCTACGAACTGACTACGCTTGGCGGTAACGCCATCCGCACCTCGGTGACCGATCCGGCCGCCAGCGGCAATCCGCGCTGGGGGACATGGACCATCCCGGCAGGAAATGGCAACCGGGAAAGCGCGCTCGTTCTCAGCTTCAAGGTCCAGGCGGCCAGCAAGCCCGGCGACTATCAGAACCAGGTCAAGGTGGTTACCGACACCCCTATCGAGCTGGATCGCGGCAACCCCGTATCACTGGTGATCGAACCCCGGCCGGCCCTCACCCTGACCACTGCCGCGACGGCGGCCCAGGTGACTACCGGCGGCACCGCCACCTACGTCGTGTCGGTGGCTAACACCGGATCGGCGACGGCAAAGGGTATCGTGGTTTCCGTCAGCCTGCCTCCCGGCTTTCTCTACCAGGCTACCTCCGCTTACGAAGGGAACAGCACTCGCATCCAGTCGATCGATCCGCCGCCCGGAAGCCTCTTGCCGCTCTGGGCTTCGTGGGATGTGCCGGGGGCCAGCAACGGAGCGCCAGGCGCGCTGCGACTAACCTTCCAGGCGCGCGTCCTGACGGCGGTCAAGCCAGGCCTCTACAGCCTGACCAGCTCGGTGACCGGGGTAAACGACATTCCGGCGCAAACCATTGGTAACAGCGCGCCGGTCGCAGTTGGAAAAGGTACGACCATACCGGTCCAGATGACGGTGGCACCGACCGGCCCCTACGCCGGCCAGAACGGTACCGTGACCTATGTGATCACGGTCGAAAACGACAGTAACGACGCAGCCCAGGTGGTCACCGTAACCGACACGCTGCCCCAGGGATTCAGCTACGCCTCGACCGGTGCCATTGCCATCAATGGAAAGGCCGCGGGCTCGCGACTACAGCCCGCTAAGGGAGGCGCCACGCCGCAATGGGGACCGTTCACGATCCCGGCGGGAGGCTTCAACGGCTCCGTGTTGACCATAACCTTCACCGCCAGGCTGAGCGGAGCCACGCTCGGGCCTCACGCCAACGTGGTTTCGGGAAACAGCAGCAACGCTCAGATCACGGGTGCCTCGGACCAGACGCCGGTGGTCGTGACGGCGGGCTGACCATCTCCTGGCCCCTAATCAAGCTCTCATGTTGATTTCGCGACAATAGGACGATGTCCAGAAGCCAGCGCGATCTCAAGGCGATGCGCCAGGCCCAGCGCGAGGAGGCGGCGGCCCGCCAGCGAGGCCGCGACCGTCGCAACCTGCTGATCATTGGCGCCGGCCTGGCATCGGTGGCGGTCGCCATCATCGTGGTCGCCGCGATTCTTAACAACCAGGCCAAAGTGGCGCAGGCAAACCGGATCAAGTTCCAGGCTGTGACCACGCCGGTCGGCCAGCTGGTCGCCGACGAGGGGACCGCCTCCCACATCGACCCGGCGACGACGGCGACCTATAAGTTCTACCCCCCGACTTCGGGGCCGCACTACAACGTGCAGGGCTTCGCGCCGGTTGCATGGCAGACGATCTCCACCCTGCAGGAGGGCCAGTTCGTCCACAACCTGGAACACGGCGGGATCGCCATCCTCTACAACTGCCCCAGCGGTAACGCCTGCACCACGCTGACAGGCCAGCTGGAGAATTACGTCAAGAACCTGGCCCCCGCAGAGCCCAGCTTCAACAAGGTCAAGCTGGTCATGACCCCATACTCGAAGGGGATGCAGAAGAAGATCGCGCTGGTCGCCTGGCACTACGTGGACTTCCTCGACTCCTACGATCAGAACGAGATCACCCGCTTCTACGAGAACCACGTCGACCATGGGCCCGAGCAGATCCCGTGATACACTACGAACTCGCGCCAGAAGGCGCTTGAATTCATGTTTGCCATCGTTGCCACCAGCGGAAAGCAGTACCGGGTCTCCGAGGGAGACCGAATCGTGGTTGACCGCGTACCCGAGGCGGTGGGCGAAAAGGTTCGTCTCGAATCTGTCCTCATGCTCGGCGGAGAGGCGGATCCGCTGATCGGCACGCCGCTGGTATCGGGGGCGCTGGTGGATGCCACCGTCATGGGCCACCGCTCCGGCGAGAAGATCATCGTCTTCAAGTTCGAGGCGCGCAAGCGTCACCGGCGGAAGATCGGCCACCGCCAGCAACTCTCGGAGTTGCAGATCGGGGCGATCCACCGGCCGGGCCGATCGAAAAAGCAGCAGGCGGCAGAATAAGACATGGCACACAAGAAAGGTGGAGGCAGTTCTCGCAACGGTCGCGACAGCATTGGACAGCGGCTGGGTCTGAAGACCGGCGCCGGCCAGTCGGTGAACGCCGGCACCATCATCCTGCGGCAGCGGGGCACCGCGATCTTTCCGGGCGTCAACGTCGGCATGGGCCGTGACCACACTCTGTTCGCGCTGATCGACGGCGTGGTGACCTTCCAGCAAACGGGCCATGGGCGCAAGAAGGTTTCTGTCCTCGCTGAAGCCGGCTAGCAGCAGCTAGGCCAGGCGGCGCGGGGCCGCCCTCAATGTTTCAGGATCATGCCCGGATCTACGTCAAGGCGGGCGACGGGGGAGCGGGCGCGCTCAGCTTCAGGCATGAAAAGTACGTTCCGCGCGGTGGCCCGGACGGCGGCAACGGGGGCCGGGGCGGGCATGTCTTCCTGGAGGTCTCCTCGCAGCTGAACACCTTGCAGGACTATCGCTACCGGCATCATTTCGCTGCCCCCAACGGTGGCCGCGGTGGAGGCAGCCGGCGTCACGGTAAAGACGGTCGCGACCTGGTACTCGAGGTGCCGCCTGGCACCGTTGTGAAGGACGAGACGGGGGCGACCCTGGCCGACCTGGTTTCGCCGGGCCAACGATTGCGAGTGGCGGAGGCGGGCCGGGGCGGCCGGGGCAACGCCAGCTTCAAGAGCGCCACCCGCCAGACACCCCGCTTCGCCGAACTCGGTGAGCCCGGCAAGTCCTGCTGGCTCAGCCTGGAGCTCAAGCTGATCGCGGATGTCGGCCTCCTGGGGCTGCCGAATGCGGGCAAGTCAACCCTCCTCAACGCCTCCAGTGCGGCTCGCCCCAAGATCGCCGACTATGCGTTCACCACTCTCGAGCCGCTTCTGGGCGTGGTCCGGCTGGACGACGATGCCAGCTTCGTGATGGCCGACCTACCCGGTCTTATCGAGGGAGCT
>DASWQQ010000184.1:0-2635 GCA_036403615.1 Candidatus Dormiibacterota bacterium
GGACCCGTCGCAGGCGAAGAATGACGGTGCAGCCGTCATTGCTCGGATGAAGGCAATGCCAACGGACGATGACGCGTTTGGTCAAGGCAAAATACGCGAGGATGGGCGCAAACTGCACGCCGCCTACTTGATGGAGGCGAAATCTCCTTCTGAGAGCACCGGACCTTATGATGTGTTAAAGTTGATTGCCACCGTTCCGGAGGATCAGGCCTTCCGGCCTCTGAGCGATGGCGGCTGCCCACTTGTAAAATTCTGAGCAGCTCGACTCGCCAATCGAACCGAAGATGCCCTATCGCCTCCATGGAAACGCCGTAGTAGCCTACCTTTAGCGGCACAGGCTGTCGGGAGCGGAGACGAGTCCCAACTGGTGCGGATGCCCGTCCAGCGGGTGCGACCTCCCGTTCACTTCATCCGATTGTAAGCCGGTCGACCGAGAACATGGCACCGGCTTCCTGGCCGGGAATGAGCGGCGTGTGACCGCACACCGCGGCACTGGCCGCGTCCTACGCGCGAGCCAGCACCGCCGTAGATAGAGAAGACACGCCTACCTGACGCACCAAGTTGCAATCCAATTCATACAGACACTGCCAGCATGTTTGAAGCGACGCCCTGTTATTGATACTGTATTGGAGCGGACAGCGGCAGCATGCTGGAGAGTAAAGTCTCAATACCTTCATCCGGTGTTGGCGCATGCCTTTAAATCGAGGTGTTGCAAGTCTTCGTGCGCTCTCGCCGCCGAAATTTGGCGTATCGGTTGCACAAGATATACTATCATCAACACCCCCGCTGACGGAGCCATCCCGCGATGCGCCTCATTCCAGCGCTCGCCAGCTTGCTTCTCGTCGCTCTGGCGGCGCCCGGCCTTGCACAGAATATCCAGACGCAGGGCAATCAAAGCTCCGTCATCGACGTTGGCGACAGTATCACGCTCAACTACGCCAACATGACGTCGGAAGAAAAAGCGGCCTTCGTCAAACAGGTCGGAAACACCCTTCTTGAGGCAACCGGGAAGAAAGGTGGATCCGTAGTCGGGCCTGGCGCCGACCAGCAGGTTGGCCAAGCGGTTACTGCAATCGCCCAAGGGGCAAGGGAGGGGGACAGGCGGCTCCAGAAGGCTATGAGCTTGCTGGCTATCGGCGACGTAGAGCAGGCCACTCCGCTTCTGCAGGCGTTTGCCGATGAGAAGACAGTCTCGATCAGCGGCGACAGAAAGGAAGCGGGGACCGCATATCGCAGCCTCGGTGCGATTGTCGGGCTGCGGGATCCCAAGAAAGCGCTGCAGGCCTATGCGAAGGCGGCCGAGCTCGATCCCGACGACATGGAAAGCCTGTACTGGGCAGGGTATCTTGAGCTGGACCATGGCGATCTCGGCAGTGCCGAAAGCCGCTTGCGGCAGGTTCTTGCTCGCACGCCAGGCCAGGATCAGTATCAATATTGGTCGCAGGTTCGGCTGGGCGACATTGCGATGCGACGCGGCGACCTCGCGGCATCGCTGGCAAGCTACCAAGCTGCGCTCCCGATCGCCAAGCGTCTGGCGAAGGCAGGTCCTGGCAATGCCGAGCTACCACCGGTTCAACCCGCGGAGATTGAGAAAGTGGGTCCGGAGCCGCGGCCTGAGCAGTTCATCGCCCAATCCACACACTTCCCGCTGTTCGCACGCAAGTCCTACAAGGGGTTCAGTCGCGCAGAGGCACTCGCGATCGCAAAGCAGGAGTGGCGCCTGTTCGGCCAGCCTGTATATGACGACCCGCCCCATGCTGGCTCCGACCCGGAGGAGAACCACAACCTCGACCGCTCGCCGGGCGCGTGGGAGCGGATTGGGGAGTACTGGTGGCTCGGCCAAGACGCCGACCGCCGGGAGTCCATGTGGACCGGGATGCACGATGAGAGTGGTCAGGAAATAGAGGACGGCCACGACGACGACTATGCGTGGTCAGCCGCATTCATCAGCTACGTCATGAGAACCGCGGGAGCGGGCGCACGCTTCCCCTATGCCCCTTCGCATTACGTCTACATCGACACCGCGAAGGACATGAAGCTCGGCCGCACGTCGGGTTGGTCGCTGCTCGCCGAGCGTGTCGACGCTTATGCGCCCGTTCCCGGAGACCTGATCTGCTTCTGGCGTGGCAGCAAGCCACTAACTTATGAGGAGCTTCCAGCTCGCCGTTTTGCCGCACATTGCGACATTGTCGTTTCTCTCGAGCGGGAACAGATCAGTGTCATCGGTGGGAACGTCCATCATGCTGTGACCATGAAGCACGTGCCGGTGACAATGGATGGGCGGCTCGCCGCATCCGAGAACGGCGTGCTCGATAGACGCTATCCCTGGTTCGTCGTGCTGCACGTCCTTTATGATCGTTAGCCGAAGCTGCGTCCAGGTGCCGGTGTTTCCATAGGCACCCCACGCGCTGCGGACAGATCCGAGTGTGCGCTGCCAATGCATTCGGCCCTCACCTTGCTGCGGATAACGGAAGGATGCGGGCCGACGGCAGCCATCGCGGCAATTTACGCCATCCGCGCCCACGTCAAATTCCCTTTGGCGCGACCAAGCGAATAACAATCGCATAATTACTGCCAGGCGACCTAGCCCGCATTTCTCACACGCATTACGACGGTTGCACCATCGCAAGCGCTT
>DASWQQ010000185.1:0-27671 GCA_036403615.1 Candidatus Dormiibacterota bacterium
ATTCTCACCCGCGGTGCTGTAGCCGATGCCCCACATATGGAAGAGTTGAAGGAAGGCCAGCTGTCCGGTGGCCGGGTCGTAGTGGCTGAAGTAGTTCCGGTTGAGCATGTCCTGGGCACGGTACTGGGCTACGCGTGCCAGCGTTCCGCTGAAGGCAACCGCGCCCACGCCGTTCGCGGCGCGATCCTGGTTCACCAGGGCAAACTCCACGCCTGCCGCGCCGCCTACGCCGGAGACGGGCGGACGGGGGGGCGGCGGCGGAGCCGGGTGGTAGACGGGCGCCGGCCGGCTGACCGCTGGCGCGGCGGCAGCCGGCGCGGATGCACGCTGCGGAGCCGGAGTGGCGCTGGGCGCAGCGGTGGCGGCAGGCGAGTCGTCGACCAGGCGGCTCAAGTCATTGACACCGACGTGACGGGCTTGAGCGAACGGGAAACTTGCCGCCTGCAGGCGCGCCTTCGTGGTTGAAACCGGGGCAACGTGGCGGGGCCCCAGGAGGCCGACACTGGCCAGTACGGCCAGAGGAACCCCGACCATGATCGCGGTTCTAGTTACGGAACGTGACATTAACACACCCCTTTGTCCTTTTCTGACGGCTCGAGGGATTCTAGGGCGGCGGGCAAACCACGCCAAACCATCGGCCGCCCGAGAAACCGGGAGTCAAAACCGGTAGCTAGCTGATAGCTTTGCTGTCAGGCAGAAGCGGCGACAAAAAAGAGCAGCTGGCCGACCAGCTGACCGGGCAATAACGCGATCATGGCCAGGTAAAGCAATCCTGTAGTCGAGGTAAAGGACCGCAGGCGACAGGTCGGCAGGGCCAAACCGGCTGCCAGCAGGGGAAGAACGACGGCCCCCAGCCCCCACAGTATGGAGAGCTGAGGACTGATAGAAAGGGGATGGGTCAGGGTTCCTGAGCTATGGGCGAGGCTCCGCAGCGTCAGCGGAAAGACCAGGGCCTGCAGCAGCAGACCGACGAGCAAGACCGCAATGGAGCGCAGCAGGGGCCGATTGCTGAGCGCCGGGGTGACAAGGTACCAGTGGCCGAGGAGCATGCCGGTGGTCGCCGCCCCGAGCACGGTCGCCGAGAGCACGACCGCCAGCGCGATGGCCGCGGTACCAAGTCCCGAGGCTGCCAGGGGAGCCAGCGCCAGCACGATGGCGATCAGGAGCAGCAGGGAAGCCGCCAGGGTGATGATCGAGCTGGTCCGCATCGAGCTTGATCGCCGAAAGACGATTCCCACGTGACCCAGAAGTGCCAGCAGCAGCAGTCCCTGGAGAAAGACCAGGGTTGCTGCCGGCCCGCTGTCGATCCCCAACCTGGCGTGGTAGGCCCCGGGAGGACCTGCCAGAACGGTGAGGAAGGCAAGCATGCCGACGATGGCGTAGGTCACGGCAATGAACTTCAGGAATCCCTGAGTCAATCCACCGGTCAGGCGCAGGTAGGCGACGGTCGCCGCGCCTCCGACCGCGGTTTCAGCCAGCAAGAGGAAAAGCGCTAAGGGCAGGGTGATGGCCGCCACGCACTGTGGGCAGGCGGCAAGGGCAACTCCAGCGGACCAAACCATCGATGCGGAGTCTAGATTAGAGATATGAGCGAGCCGGCTAAGGACAAGGCGGAAGGTTTCGTGCCGGTGAGGCTGAACGATGGCAGCTGGAAGACCGCTGGAGGGGAGGTGGTGCCCTGGTACGAGGTGCAGACCGATCTGGTGCCTGAGGCCAAGGTACGCGGCGCCATGGAACGCGTACTTGATGTCTACGGGGTAAGCGACGTGGTCGTCGATGCCTTCCAGCAGCTGCGCAAGGAACTCGAGCGGCCGAGTTCCGAGGCCGAGTAGGCGATGCTGTTTCCACGCCGGGAGGAAGAGGACCCGCGGGTTCTCAAGGACCCGCACCGTCTCCCGCCGGGGCAGGTGCTCACTCAGAAATGGCCCGTTCTGTCCTACGGCAGCCCGCCTCGCTACGACATGGACCGCTGGCGGTTGCGCCTTTACGGTGAGGTCGAGGCGCCTGCCGAGCTCAGCTGGGCCGAGCTGGAAAAGCTGCCCAGGAAAGCCGTCACCGCCGACATGCACTGCGTCACTACCTGGAGCCGGCTGGACAACAACTGGGAGGGAGTCGCTTTTCGGGATCTGGTTTCGCTGGTCAGGCCGCGAGCGAACGCTCATTTCGTCATTGCGCACTGTGCCTCCGACTACACCACCAGCCTGCCGGTTGAAGTGCTGGCGGATGATGACGTTCTCATCGCCGGCAGGCATGACGGACAAGCTCTGAGCGCCGATCACGGCGGCCCGCTGCGGCTGGTGGTTCCCAGAAAATACGCCTGGAAGAGCGCCAAATGGCTCGAGTCCCTGGAGTGGGTCGAGAACGACCGCCTGGGATTCTGGGAGCGCAACGGATACAACAACTCGGCCGACCCGTGGCTCGAGGAGCGTTACTGGTAGGGCTCTATACTCGATGAGTTAGGGGTGCGTTTGGAACGCTGAGAGGTGGAACGCTCCGCCAACCCTTGGAACCTGATCTGGGTAATGCCAGCGGAGGGAAGCGTGAGCGTAGCGGATCGAGTGAATGCCGACGCCTTTCTGAAGGTCGAGGCGCAAGGAATCGAAGAGATCCCGGCCGGACAGCGGCGGGGACGCCCGCGCGATGTCGCGCTGCTCTGGGTGGCGGCCTTCGCCAATTTTGTCTCGCTGATTACGGGTGCGCTTTTGATCGCCTTCGGCCTGGGTGTCGGCGAAGCCATTGCAGCGGTGCTGCTCGCAAGCGTGGTCGCGGGCGTTGTCCACGGCCTGCTGAGCGTTGCGGGCCCCCGTTTCGGTACCAGCCAGGTGGTGGCCGGGCGTCACACATTCGGGGTCCGGGGCGCCTTCGGCGGAGCCTTCTTCACGCTCTTCCTCGCAGTTGGCTGGTTTGCGGTTGACTGCGTCATCGCGGCCCAGGCCCTGGTCCAGGTCGGGCACCTGGCCGGCCTGCCCGGTGGGCCCCTGAGCAACGGAGTCGCCCTTCTGGTGGTGGTGGCCCTCTCCGTTGTTGTCGGCGTTTACGGTCACAACACGATTCAGGTTTTCGAACGTTACGGCGCCGTGGTGTTCGTCATATTCTGCGCGGTGCTCCTGGCGGCGCTACTGCCACAGGTCAACTGGGGTCTGAGGGCGAGCGCTGAGGGTGCCGACCATCTGGCCGCCTGGATCCTCGGAACCAGCGTCATCTTCGCCCTCGTGGCCTCCTGGTTCAGCTTTGCTTCGGATTACTCGCGTTACCTGCCCGCCAGGGTTTCAAGTGCGTCGGTCATCTGGTGGATTGCAGCCGGCACCGCACTGTCGATGGCACTCTTCGGCAGCACGGGTGCCTTGCTTGGCAGCATTCAGCCGAAAAATGCCGGCAACCTGCTTTCGTTGATCACTGCGGTTGCGCCGGGCCCGATCGTGGTCCCGTTCCTGCTCTTCATCGCCCTTGGCGAGATCTGGGCCAACTATCTCGACGTCTACACCGCCGGACTTGCCGGACTCGCCCTGAACCTGAGAATGCGTCGCTGGACTGCGGCACTCGTTTGCGGCGCAATCGGAGGCCTCCTGGCCGCCGTGGCCTTACTCTTCTCGAGCTTCAAAGATCAGTACACGAACTTCCTCCTCATTACCTATATCTGGGTACCACCCTGGGCGGCAGTGGTGCTGGTTGACCTCTTCGTCTTTCGACGCCGGCCGAGAGCCGCCGTCGACTTCAGGCCCCGGGCCGTACTTGCCTGGCTGGCCGGACTGGGACTCGCGATTCCCTTCATCGACTCCACCCTATGGCAGAGCCCGCTGGCCGCAGGCCTTCTGCACGGCGCTGATATTTCCGGATACGTCGGCGCCCTTGCAGGCGGCTTGATCTACCTGCTGCTCGGCCGGCGATGACGCAGCCGGTCGCGCTCACAATCGCTGGGTCAGATTCGGGAGCCGGTGCCGGAATCCAGGCCGATCTGAAGACCTTCGCCGCCCTCGGTGTCTACGGCGTGACCGTCATCACGGCCGTTACAGCGCAGAACACAATCGGGGTTCGGGCCGTACAGGAGATCGATGTCGCC
This sequence comes from Candidatus Dormiibacterota bacterium, assembly GCA_036403615.1. Taxonomy (GTDB): domain Bacteria; phylum Chloroflexota; class Dormibacteria; order CF-121; family CF-121; genus JALYYC01. Next base: position 4,061 of record DASWQQ010000185.1, read on the forward strand.
GTCGTCAGCGCCCAGCTGGACGCCGTCGCCGAGGACTTTCGGATCACGGCTGTGAAAACCGGGATGCTCTCGAACGCGCCGATCATCGAAGCCGTCAGCCTCGGACTTCGCCGGCACCAGCTTTCGAGGCTCGTGGTCGATCCGGTAATGGTGGCAAAGAGCGGTGATCGCCTGCTGCGCGAGGACGCCGTCGATGCCTTACGGAGGCACCTGTTGCCACTGGCGGAGGTAGTGACCCCAAACCTCCCGGAGGCCGAGGTAATCTCCGGTCAGTCCATTCACTCCCTGGCAGACAGGCTCCTTGCGGCCAAAGCGATCCTGAGGCTGGGAGCCCGGGCCGTAGTTGTCAAGGGCGGCCACGCCGGCGACGATCCTGTCGTGGATCTGCTCGTGTCGCAGCGCGGGATTCGCGAGTTTCGGGCCCCACGCCTCTCGACCACGAGCACCCACGGGACGGGCTGCACCTTTTCGGCGGCAATCGCCGCCGGCCTGGCCTCGGAGCTCGATCTCGAAGCCGCGGTGGGCCGCGCGAGAGAATATGTTTCGCAAGCGCTGGAACGAGCCGAGCCGCTGGGACATGGTCACGGTCCGCTCGGGCATTTCCCGCGTGAGGAGGCAAGCGATGCCATTCGTCGATAAGGATCTGGAATACCTCGAGGGCGTTCACGCTCCGATGGGGCCTGTCTTGACCGAGATGCTGGAGGTGGGCCGGGCCGAGAAGATTCCGATACTCTCCGCATCGTCAGGCCGATTCCTCCGCACACTGATAACCGCATTTGCGCCCAAGCGCGTGCTCGAGATCGGCACCGCGATCGGGTTCTCAACCCTCTGGATGGCTGTCGGGCTGGGAGAGGGCGCGCGAATCGACACCATTGATCCGGACAGGACGCGCACCGACCGGGCGCGCCGTTACTGGTTGCGCGCCGGCGTCACGGACAAGATCCGTGTGATCAATGAGCCCGCACTTCGCGTCCTGCCGCGGCTGGCGCCAGGGGTTGAGTTCGCTTTCATCGACGCCATCAAGACGGAGTACATCGCCTACCTCGACGGTCTGCTGCCCAAGATGGCGCCCGGCGGCGTGATCACCGTCGACAACGTGCTCTGGAGCGGACGGATTGCGGCAGGGGACCAGGATGCGGACAGCGCGGCGCTGCGCGCTTTCAACGAGTACTTCCTGCACCACGAGCAGCTGGAAGCGACCATCATCCCGGTGGGTGACGGACTTGGCTTCGGCGTCGTGCGAGCTCACGCCTGACAGGCTGATCTGAGCTTGCCTGAGGAGCCGCCCGGGCTGACTCGCGAACGGCTGCTGGGTGCTTACCGGACCATCCTGCTCGCCCGGGCCCTGGACGACCGCCGCTTTGTCCTTAACCGGGCCGGGAAGCTCGCCTTCATCATTTCGCCGCGCGGACACGAAGTGGCGCAGGTTGCCGCGATCACCGCTCTCGAACCCGGCCGGGACAGGTTCTGCCTCTACTATCGCGACTTCGCCGCGGCGCTGGCGTGCGGTTTCAGCGCCCATGAGTTGATGCTGTCGGCCTTCGCCCGTGCCAGTGATCCTTCCAGCGGAGGACGGCAGACACCGGGCAACTTCGGCAGCCATCGCCGTGGCGTGATCATCGGATCGAGCACAGTCGGACCACAGATTCCCAAGGCAGCTGGAATCGGACTCGCACTCAAGTGGCGAGCCGAGGGTGGCGTCTGCTTCGTCAGTTTCGGTGAGGGCGCCACCAGCCAGGGCGACTTTCACGAGGGACTTAACTTCGCAGCGATTCACCGTTGTCCTGTGGTCTTTTTCTGCGAAAACAACCACTGGGCGATCTCGGTGCCGCAATCGCTGCAGGTCGCGGGGCCGGGAGTGGCCGAGCGTTCCGCGGCCTACGGCATCCCCGGCGTTCGAGTATCGGGCGCGGATTTTCTCGGTGTCCATTCAGCTGTAACTGAGGCGGCCAGGAGGGCCCGGGCAGGGGAAGGGCCCACGCTGGTCGAGGCGACTGTATTCCGCCTGCAATCCCACTCAACCGACGACGACCAGCGCTCCTACCGAGGGGCGGGAGAGCTCGCCGCGGAGGCTGCAGAGGACCCGATCCCGCGCTTCCGTGCGGAGCTCATCGCTCGTGGCTGGTTGACAGCCCAGGCCGATGCGGATCTGGCGCGGGCCGTCACCGAAGAAGTGGAGAAGGCCACAGTGGATGCGGAACTATCCGCCGAGCCGGACCCCGGCACACTGGCGCGCCATGTCTATGCCGATGACTGAGATCACGATGGTCCAGGCGATTCGAGATGCCCTTGCCGAAGAGATGGAGCGGGATGAGCGAGTCTGCGTGCTCGGTGAAGATGTCGGTCTAAAGGGTGGAGTCTTCAAAGCAACCGACGGCTTGCAGGCTCGCTTTGGTGTCAATCGCGTCCTCGACACCCCTCTGGCTGAGTCGAGCATCGCCGCTGTGGCGCAGGGCCTGGCCCTTGAAGGCTACCGTCCAGTTGCCGAGATGCAGTTCGCTGACTACATCTTTCCTGCCTTCAACCAGATCGTAAATGAGATCGCCAAGGTGCGCTACCGATCGAATGGCGACTTCTCCTGCCCGGTCGTGATTCGGGCTCCCACCGGCGGTGGAGTACGGGGAGCGCTCTACCACTCGCAGTCGGTGGAGGCCTACTTCTGTCACGTTCCGGGGCTCAAGGTCGTCCTACCGTCGACGCCGGCCGAGGCAAAAGGGCTTTTGAAAGCGGCGATCCGCGATCCGGACCCGGTGATCTTCCTCGAGCCCAAGAAGCTCTACCGAGCTCAGCGGGCGGAGGTGCCGGTTGGCGACGATAGTTTGATCGCGCTTGGCACTGCCGCGCTGGTACGACGCGGTGAGGGGCTGACCGTCATCACCTACGGCTTCATGCGCAACGTTTGCAGCGCGGCGGCCGAACTGCTTGCGCAGGAGGGATTGGACGTGGAGCTCATCGACCTCCGAACGCTTCGACCCTGGGACATCGAGAGCTGCCAACGATCGATCAGTAAAACGGGCAGGGCGGCGGTGGTCTACGAAGCCAACCGCACCGGTGGATTCGGTGCCGAAGTTGCGGCCGAGCTGGGGGAGCGATGTTTTGCCGATCTGGACGCGCCAGTGATAAGGATTGCCAGCCCGGACGTGCCATCGATGCCATTCAGCCCGGTACTCGAGCACAGCTTCATGCTCAACGCTGAGAAGGTTGCGGCAAAGCTACGCGAACTGGCCCATTATTAGGCTCCGGTAAGGGATTAGTGGGGTCCTGGTTCCGGGGGGCTTGGAACAAGGAACCCCAAGGCAAGTATAGAGAGTGATCGTCGTCTTTTCCATTCAAAAGGAGCGCAGTCGGTGCACCAGATGAAACGTCACCTGGGGTTATCGGTCGGTTCCATGAATTCAATCCGGTTTCCGAATGGATCCTGCGCGTAGAAGCGCCGAAACCCGGGGATCTGCCTGTCCTCGATAACCTGAACACCGGACCCGAGTAGCCTCTTGCGCAGCTCCTCGAGGTCATCGGTCAGTAACGCCGGGTGCCGCCGCGTGGGGGCGATGTCGTTCTCGACACCGCAGTGAATCTGCTGATCCCCGCAGCTAAACCACGCACCTCCGCGGTCCCCGAGACTGGCCGGCTTATCTATTTCGGGCATGCCGAGCAGGTCGCCATAGAAGCGTCGGGCTGCCGCCTCGGATCCTGCCGGAATCGCAACCTGGGCATGGTGAACGCCGGTGATGCGCACCTTCGGAGTGTAATTAGTTGCTGTGCAGAAGCCTCTGACACCGGCAGAAGCGATCGAACAACTGCTCGCAGGTGTGCCCCTGGGTCGTGTGCAGGCACGCCAGGTGATGGACCAGGTGATGGCGGGCGAGATGACTCCGGTTCAGGTCGCCGGCCTTTTGATCGCGCTGCGTGCTCGGGGGGAGACGGTCGAAGAGATGGCGGGGTTTGTGGATTCGATGCGAGCGCATGCCACGCCGCTGCGGATCCCGGAGCGGGCGATCGACACCTGCGGCACCGGTGGGGATCGCGCCGGAACGTTCAACATCTCAACGGCCGCGGCGCTGGTTGCCGCAGGGACCGGCGTGCCAGTTGCCAAGCATGGAAACCGCGCCGCTTCGAGCCGTTGCGGGAGCGCCGACGTGCTCGAGGCGCTCGGGGTGAACATTACGCTCGGACCGGCCGGGGTAGAGGCCTGCCTCGAGGAGGCGGGCATGGGATTCTGTTTCGCGCCGACCTTTCATCCTGCCATGCGCCATGCAGGACCGGCACGCCGCGAGCTGGGCATCCGGACTGTGTTCAATGTGCTCGGTCCGCTCGCCAACCCCGGGCGCGTCCGGCGCCAGGCGCTTGGCGTGGGCGCATCAAACCTGGCGCCTCTGATGATCCGGGTCCTCAAGGACCTAGGCCACGAGCGTGCGCTTGTCTTCTATGGAGAGGACGGTATCGACGAGCTGACGACAACTGGTCCATCCCACGTCTTTCAGCTGATCCGTAGCGAGCTCATCGATTACGAGCTCGACCCCGCTCAGCTAGGCCTGAAGCGATCTAAGCCGGGTGACCTTGCCGGTGGGACGCCGCCGGAAAACGCGAACCTGATTATGCAGATTCTTTCGGGAGAGGCCGGTCCCCGGCGAGATGTCGTCCTGCTTAACGCCGCGGCCGCGCTGATCGCGGCGGGTAGCACCGATGAGTGGGGTGAAGGACTGTTGATCGCGGCCGATTCACTGGACTCGAAACGGGCTTTAGAGGTGCTGGACCGGCTGGTCAGGGTGTCTCAGGCGGCGAAGGCCAGCTAGCGCTTCAGCCAGCCGCAAGCCCGACGACCGCGCTGGCGAGCAGCAAGAGGCAGATCAGGCTGACCACGGCCCAGGCGGCCCAGTAGGTAACCCCGGACAGACGGCGATTGCGACGAAGTCGTCGCATTTTGCCCAAGGTGGCGCTCGTCGTCTTCTCTTCGGTAAGCATCCTCCTACCGTATCGCTGAAAGGGCTTGAAACTTTCTCTGCAAGGAGCTCGATATGCTTTAGCGGATGCCTTCTCGGATCGCGGTCGTGCCGGGGGACGGCATCGGTCCCGAGGTGATCACGCAGGGGGTGCGCGTTCTCGAGGCGGCTTGTCCGGCACTGCATTTCACTCAGTACGACATCGGCGCCGAGCGTTATCTACGCAGCGGTGAGATTCTTCCCGAGAAAGTCTTCGATGAGCTGAAGGCCGCGGACGCCATCTACCTCGGTGCGATCGGCGATCCACGGATCAAGGATCCGCTTTATGCGGCGGGCATCCTGCTGCGTCTTCGCTTCGAGCTCGACCTCTGGGCGAACCTGCGGCCCTCGAAGTTGCTCGCTCCAGGACTGACGCCACTTCGCGACGTTAGCCATATCGACCTGGTCGTGGTCCGCGAGAACACTGAAGGAGCCTATGTCGGGATCGGCGGACAGTTCAAGCGGGGGACGATGGAAGAGGTCGCCATACAGGAAGACATCAATACCCGGGTCGGAGTCGAACGCGTGATTCGTTTCGCCTTCGAACTCGCACGGCAGCGTCGAGCTACCGGTCATCCGGGTCGCGTCACGATGGTCGACAAGAGTAACGCCCTCTACCATGCGCACGAACTCTGGCAGCGGGTCTTTGCTCAGGAGCGGGAGCGAGCCCCCGACATCGTTGCGCAGCATCTCTATGTCGACGTGGCGGCCATGCAACTGGTGAGACATCCGGCGGATTTCGACGTCCTGGTTACGTCGAACATGTTTGGCGACATCCTCAGTGACCTCGCGTCAGAGCTGGTCGGTGGCCTCGGCCAGGCACCCTCAGGCAACATCAACCCGACAACGCGCCGCGGGCTTTTCGAGCCCGTGCACGGTTCTGCCCCCAAGCATGCCGGCAAGGGAACCGCGAATCCGCTGGGAGCAATCCTCTCCGGTGCGATGATGCTCAGGCATCTTGGCCAAGCCGAGAGCGCGGACCGGGTCGAGGATGCCGTCGCTAAGGCGGTTCGGGCCGGCGACACCACCGGCGACCTGGGCGGCTCTTTGACCACCGAAGCTGCGGCGCAAGCCGTACTGGCCCGCCTCCAGGACAGTGAGACAATCTAGTCATCGACGCGCTACTTAACACCATCCAGCCCGCAAGGGTGAAGGGAGGAGTCCCAACTCCCGCACGCCCTCAAATCTCAGGCGTGGAAGTGGATGCCGCCCCGGGCCGCCGCATTGAGGGGACCGCGCTGATCTTCTGGGATCCAAAAATTCCCGGCAAGAAGCTTGACGCGATTGATACCGACCAGATCACTCCGGCCGACGATTGTGTCTCGGAAAGCCTGGACCGCCTCGACGAGCGCTGGAAGGCTGGCTCATTTCGCTACCTGATGCCCGAATTTCGCCAGCGAGTCCATCGCGGCGAGAACTTCGTCATCGCCGGCGAGCGCTTTGGGATCGGGTCCTCCCGCGAGATGAGTCCGGCCGGACTCAAAGCGGTTGCCGAGGAGGTCGGCCTGGAACTCGTCATCGTCTGCGGCGATGGAGTGGGTGACATCTTTCGACGCAACGCTCTGAACCTGGGATTGACAGTGGTCCAGAGTAGGTCGGCGGTTGAAGACGCCCAGGAGGGCGATCGGTTTTCAATGGAAATCGATACGCGCCGCCTGACCAACGTGACGCGCCGCAAGACCTACGAGCCCATACCACTGACGCCCAAGGAGGAGGACATTCGACGCTCCGGCGGCATCATCGCGATCGGTCGCCGGGAGTTCGCAGAATCGGTCGAGCGCAATCCGGCCATTCAGTGGCCTGACGCGAAACAATCGCGTGGCCTGACGACGTCCGAGCAGATCGTCTGGGCTCATCGGGTGGATAAGGAGGCCGAGGTCCGACCGGGAGCGACGCTTCGCGTCTATTGCGACCTGCTGCCGGCTTCGGATGGGACGGCACCGTTCTCGATCCACACGTTCAACCAGATAACGGGTGGCGGCGCTATCTACCCACGCCAGGCGGCGATCGCGAACGATCATTTCGTTTTCTCGGGCCGGAACGCCGATGACAAGCAGACGTCTATCGGGCGTGAGTTCGCCCGGCTGCAGGGGATGGCCAAGCCCTACTACGCGACCCCTGGCGACGGGATCTTTCACTTTTATTTTCCCGAACAGGGCCTGGTCATACCCGGCGCCTTGATTCCCGGAGCCGACTCGCATAGTCGTGCATACGGCGCTTACGGCGCGATCGGCATCGGCGTTGGAAGCACCCAGCTTGGCTTCGGCTGGTCCACCGGATACATCTACTTCACGCCGGCAAAACGGCGGCGAGTGACCTTCACCGGTAGGCTGCGCCCGTGGGTGAGCGGTAAGGACGTGGTGCTGGCGCTGCTGCGTCGATGGGGCAAGGCCCAGGCGCAGGGCATGAGCGTTGAATTCGTCGATGCAGAGCGGCAGCTGCCGATCCCATACCGGAACACGATCGCAAACATGATGGCCGAGGCCGAGGCGCAGAATGGCATCTTTGCCGCCGACGAGGTGACGCTCGACTGGTACCGGCGTAAAGGCATCACGAACCTGCCCTATCCGCGAATCGCGCCGGGCGCCGAGGTGCCCTGGGACCTGGACGAAACCCTTGATCTCTCGGAGCTGGTGCCCTTCGTGGCCAAGCCCTTTGCGCCGGGCAATGCCTTCCCGGCGGATGAGGTGGCCCAGGAGAGGATTGCTTTCGACAAGGCCTTCATCGGCTCCTGTACAAACGGTGGCTACGACGATTTGCTCGAAGCCGCTCTCGTCATCCGCGCCGGCAGAGAAAAAGGCTTCGAGAAGGCGCCGCACCAGTTTGTCGTCTTCCCCGGCTCGGGCGGCGTCAAGCGCGACATCGAGAATCCCGAACCAAGATTGGGCGGAGAATCGGTGGCGGCGACGCTCCGCTCGGTTGGCGCCGAGATCCGGGATTCCTGGTGCGGCCCCTGCTTCGGCCAGGGCCCGGACGCATTGAAGAAAGGCGAGGTCGCGATCACGTCCTTCAACCGCAACTGGCAGAACCGAATGGGTGTCGGCGGACTTGGTTACCTTGCCAGCCCGGCCGTCGTCGCGTCATCGGCCCTCCTCGGCTACATGGCCGGACCTTCATCGCTGGGGATTACGTGGGATCCTGAGCGCTTCGACGTTTCTATCTAGTCGCTCAGTCGAGCCCGCCGGTAAGGATCAATATGTCGTCAGGCTCCCTTGGGTGGTTGATCCAGATCTGAAGCGACACTGATTCAATGGCGACCGGCCATTCAAGATAGCGGTGCAACTCGGCGTCCTCAATCGTCAGGATGTGGCTGGCGACCTTTATAGTGCCCTTAAAAGCGAGCCTTTCCGGACGCTGCGACGCTGGCCAGGTGCGGTCAGTCACGCGGACCCTTGTTTCCCCGTCGTCGCTCATGAGCGTGCTGATGGCCACGCAGTCGGGGGTAGCCGCAGCAACCATGCCGCCCATCGAGGATGGTGGCATCGCGTGAGCGTCGCCGACGACCAAAATTGAGTGTGAGGCGCGAACCATGATGTCGGCCTCAGGCATCGCGGGATTCGATCACGCGGTGGACCTCAGCCTCGTCGAGGAGGTGGTTGCCGTGCTTCGCGTGATCGATAATTGCGCCGACTAACTCCGGATTCGGCTCGATGCCGCGCTCCTGCAGCCAAAAGATGACGTTCGATTCCCCGCTCATGGGCCCGATCTCGATGATCTGCTCGCAGCCGAACATTTCGGCCGGTACACCGGAGTAGACGCGGTTCGCAAGCCACTCGTCCCCCTTCCGCTTGGCTTTGATCACGGCCGCGGCGTGGACGCCGGTTGCCGTCCGAAAAGCATCGTGGCCGAGCACCGGGTAATTCGCGGGGATGGCCATGCCCGTCCCTTCGGCGATGACTTCGCCCATCTCTTTGAGCTTGGTCAGATCAGTATCGATCCAGCCCAGTAGCTTGAAGTTGACCAGGAGCAAGTCCAGATGGGTGTTGCCGACACGCTCTCCCAGCCCGAGTGCGCAGCCGTGAATTCTGTCCGCGCCGGCAATCGCCGCCTCGATCGCGTTGATAAGCCCAAGGCCGCGGTCGCTATGTCCGTGCCAGTCGAGCCCGACCTGCGGATTCATCTCGTCGACCAGGGCGCGGACATGCCTGATGATGGCCTGGACGCCACCGGGCGTCGAATGGCCGGCGGTATCGCAGACGGCGACGCGCTGCGCTCCCTCCTCGATCGCTGTACCAAAGAGCTGACGGAGCGTTTCAGGATGCGCGCGGGTCGTGTCCTCGGTGACGAACATCACCGGTAGCTGGCCCCGTCGAGCGAACCGCACGGCCTTGCGCGTGTTGTCCACCATCTGCTCGATGGTCCAGCCCTCGGCGTACTGGCGGATCGGGCTGGAACCTATGAAGGCGGCGACCTCAATAGGAATTCCGACCCGTTGCGAGATCTCGACCACCGGGCGGATGTCAACCTCGAGTGTCCGTGCGGCACAGAGTGCCTTGATCCCTAGTCGCTGATCGCGGATCTCTTCAGCGAGTCGCGCCACGTGCTCGACGGCACGTGGTCCGGCTCCCGGAAGTCCAAGGTCGATCGAGCCCACCCCCAGCTGGTCGGCGAGGTGCAGGAAGCGGAGCTTCACCTCGATCTCCGGGTCTCGCACCGAAGGCCCCTGGATGCCGTCGCGAAGCGTCTCGTCGTGCACGGAGACCGCGTGCGCCGGTTTTGCGGGCGCGTCGATGGTATTCCAGTCGTAAATCAGGTCGCGCTGCTCAGTCATCGATTTTCTCGAGTCGCCCAACCAGGTCAGTCAGGAACTCCGTTGCCATGGCGCCGTCGACGATGCGATGGTCAACCGAGATCGAGATCCAGGCTCCCGGACGGGCAACCACCTCTCCGCCGACGACCATCGCTCGTGGCTTGATGGCGCCGAAGCCGACCACACAACATTCCGGAGGGTTGATGATCGGCGTTCCAGTCTCCACCGGGCCGCTGGCGCCAACATTGGTCAGAGTGATGGTGCCGCCGGTCATATCCGCCGGCGAGAGCGATCCTGCTCGCGCGCCTTCGATCAATCGGGCACTTTTTTGCGCAATCCCCGCGAGGTCGAGACTGTCGGCTTTGCGTAGCACCGGCACGAGCAGACCTTTCTCGGTGTTGACGGCAATGCCGAGATTGACCTCTGGCTTGATGACGATTTCGTCCGTCTTCTCGTCCCAGGAACTGTTGAGCATCGGATAAGCCCGAACGCTGGCCGCAACCGCTCGCACGAAATAGGCCAGTGGGGTAGCGGATCTTCCGATGGCCTTTGCCCGCGCTCGCGCCTCCACCAGTGCGCTGGCATCGAAGATGGCGAACTCGGTGAACTGTGGAATCGTCGAAACGGAGCGGACCATCTGGCGCGCGATTGCCTTGCGCAGCCCGACGACGCTCACTCGCCGCACTCCCGGCTCGGCTGCGGCCTGCAGCGCGGCGACAGGTTCGGCTTGCGGAGGGCCGGTTGTTGCCGCTTCTACGTCGGCCCGGGTTATCCGTCCGCCGGGACCGGTGCCCTGCACGGCCGCCAGGTCCACGCCTCGCTCCTTCGCCAATTGGCGAACGAAGGGCGCGGCACGGACGTCGCTCGTTGCCGTTTCCGCGGGCGCAGAAGTGCGTGGTCGCCGCCGAATGCCCGACTCCGGTCCGCGGCCGGGTCCGTAGCCGACGAGCGTATCTGGCGACTGTTCCCCTGGGCCTTGAGCCGATTCGATGGTCACCAGCGGCGCGCCAACATCGACGGACTCCCCCGGTTTTGCATGGAGCTTGCGGATGACGCCCGCGAAGGGAGAGGGGATGACGACCACGGCTTTCGCGGTCTCGACATCGCATAGAGGCTCATTGACCTCCACCCTGGCACCTTCGTCGACCCGCCAGCTCATCAACTGGGCTTCTGTCAGTCCCTCGCCGAGATCGGGCAGGTTGAATGTCTGATCAGCCATACGCGAGGACAAGGTCGACCGCCTCTAGGATTCTGTCGACGTCCGGCAGGTAGAGCTTCTCGAAGCGCGAGGGGGGATAGGGCGTGTTCAAGCCGCCCACACGCTGCACCGGCGCCTCCAGCAGGTCGAAGGCATCGTGGCTGATACAAGCTGCGACCTCGGCGCCGAAACCGCAGAAGACCGGTGCTTCGTGCACCACGATGGCTCGATGGGTCTTTGCCACCGAGGCCATCACCGTGTCCATATCAAGAGGGGAGAGGCTGCGAAGGTCGATCACCTCCAGCGATCTGTCGTCTTTTGACGCCGCCTCCGCCGCCTGGAGCGCCGTGAGTACGGTTGGGCCGTAGCCGATCACGGTCGCCCCCGTGCCCTCACGCCGAACCCGTGCCTTGCCGATTGGCACCCTTGTCGATTGATCGATCTCATCTTTCAGGTAATAGCGCGCTTTGGGTTCGAAGAAGACGACCGGGTCGTCGTCGGCGATCGCCTCGCGCAGCAGCCCATAGGCATCACCCGGCGTCGATGGCGCAACTACTTTGAGTCCGGCGGTGTGGGCAAAGTAGGCTTCGGGGCTTTCCGAGTGATGCTCAACCGCGCCGATGTTGCCGCCAAAGGGCACGCGGATCGTGATCGGCAAGGCGATTCCGGAGCGGTTTCGATACTTCGCCACGTGGCTTACGATTTGCTCGAAGGCCGGATAGATGAAGCCGTCGAACTGGATTTCGGGCACCGGCCGAAAACCGCGTAGGGCGAGACCGACGGCGACGCCGATGATCGCTGATTCCGCCAGGGGAGTGTCGAAGACCCGCTCGTCTCCGAATTCTTTCTGCAGCCCGTCGGTGATCCGAAAGACGCCCCCGAGAGCCCCTACATCCTCGCCGAAAATCAGTGTCCCCGGGTCAGCGGCAAGTGAATCGCGCAGGGCCAGGTTCAGCGCTTTCGCCATTGTGGCTTCCATCAGGACTCCTCCAATGAGGCCTCGAACTCGCGCCGCTCACGGAGGAATGGCTCAGACGGTCGTTCATATACGTGTCCGTACATCGCATCGCCGGCCGGCGGCATGACCGCACGAGCGAGCTTCTCCCGCATCTCGATTGCGACGCGGTCTGCTTCCTGCCTAACCGCGTTCTCGAACTTCTCGTCGAGTAGATCCTTCGACTTCAACCAGGTGCCGTAACGAACGATCGGGTCCTTCCGCGACCAGGCCTCGACCTCGGATGCTTGACGGTAACGGGTCGGATCGTCCGAGCTGGTGTGGGCGCCCATGCGGTACGTGACGGCCTCAATGAGGTAGGGTCCGTCACCGCGACGTGCCCGCTCAGCGGCTGCCCGCGTAGCTGCAAAAACCCCGAGGATGTCGTTGCCGTCGATGCGTAGCCCCGGGAAGCCATAGCCTTCGGCTCGCTCCGCTATCGACCCGGCAGTCTGTCGAGTCAGGGGTACCGAGATTGCCCAGAAGTTGTTCTGACAGAGGAAAACGACGGGCGAGCGAAAGACTCCGGCAAAGTTCATCGCCTCGTGCCAGTCGCCTTCCGAGGTTGCCCCGTCGCCAAATGTCACCAGGACCGCCTCGTCGGTTTGCTTCAGGCGGCAACCCATTGCGAAGCCGACGGCGTGCGGAACCTGGGTGGCAACCGGGATGGCCAGGGGCGCAAAGTGATAGCGTTTCGGATCCCAGGCGCCGTGGGTATGGCCCCTGAAGAGGGTCAGCATCTCAGCCGGGTCAACCCCCCGACACATGGCCATGCCGAACTCGCGATAACTCGGAAAGATCCAATCTGATTCGCGAAGCGCCAGCGTTGCGCCCACATGGACCGCTTCCTGGCCCAGGAATTGACCCCAGAGCCCGAGCTGCCCCTGTCGCTGAAGGTTCAATGCCTCCTGGTCGGCACGCCGGATCACGACCATCCTTCTGTAGAGATCGCGAAGGGCCTCGCGGTCGAGGCCAAGAGATGTGCGAGCGTCATCGGTCAGAGTCCCGTCCTGGGTAAATAGGCGACGGACCGGATCCTCGGCGCTCATCACCTGGACGACGTCAGCCACCAGCGACAATCGTATACCCGGGTATCGTAGGAACACCGTGCCTCAGGACCCGACCTCCGCGCTCGCCGGCCTCTACCAGACGGAACGCGAGCTGGATCGCATCCGCAAGGAGATCGCCTCTACCCTGGCCATCCTCGAAGGTGATCAGGCCGCCGGCGGCGAGCCGCGCCTGGCCGTTGCGCAGCGGCATTGCAACGAACTGCGCGAGAAGCTTCGCGATGCGGAGCAACAGGAACGCACCGAGCGGAGTCGCGCCCGGACGCACGAGGCGCAGCTCTATTCCGGCACCATCCATAACCCTCGCGAGTTGAGCCAGCTTGCCGGCGAACTCGAGCAGCTCAAGGGCCGACTGGCGGCGGAAGAGGTCGCTGAGATGGGGCTACTTGCCACTCTGGACGATGCCGAGGCAGAGTTGAATGCCGCAACGACCGAAGCCGCCGAGGCCCGGCGGACGCTGCAAGGTCAGCGGGGGCGAGAGTCCGAAGCTGCTGCACGGGTCCAGCAGCAGCGCAACCAGATCGACCCGTCGCACCTGCGTCTTTACGACCGGGTTTCAACCCACCGGCCGCCGCCTCCTGTAGCCGAGGTGCGCAACGGGACCTGCACCGGGTGCCGGCTGCCGCTTGCCCCGAGTAAGGCGCGGGCGTTGCGAATGGCTACTGAGCCAGTGACATGTGAGATCTGCGGGCGCATCCTGCTGCTGGCATGATCGGCGCCGAATCAGTCGTTATCCACACCGACGGTGCTTCGCGAGGCAACCCCGGCCCGGCCTCGATCGGCGTCGTGATAACCGACGAGGCGGGCCGGGTGCTTCTGGAATTAGGCGAGGCGCTGCGACCAACGACGAACAACGTCGCTGAATACACGGCCGTTGTGCGGGCGCTCGAGCGAGCAGCTGAGCTTGGCGCGCGTCGCGTGCGGATGATGATGGACAGCCAGCTCGTTGTTCGCCAGCTCAACGGCAGCTACCGGGTCAAACATGCCGACATGATCCCTCTATACCGACGTGTGCTCGAGCTGATTCAGGGTTTCGACAGCGTCACCTTTGAGCACGTGCCTCGCGAAGAAAACGTCGAGGCCGACCGCCTCGCCAACCAGGCGCTGGACGGGAGAGGCGTTCCGGTCGAGGAGGCACTGCTTACCAACGAGTCGATCGTTGCCCGCCTCTTCAAGTCGCTCATCGACTCAAAACCTTCTGAGGGCGAGGCCCTCCTGGACCATCAGTTCAAATTCCAGCGCGCACGGGGCGAGGAGGCGAGTGGCCCTGGCTTCATGTCGGGATGGCCCGGTTCAGGCCAGCGCTGGAAGGTGATTTCCCTTCGGGGAGCAGGCGGCGAGATCATCCTCGAAGCCAGCTCGGGAAAGACCGCCCTCCTGTGGTTGTGCCGGGTGGCCGGGGGTCGCGTTGTGCAGATAACCGAGTACCGCGACACGGGCAGCTAGCGACCGACCTTAATCTGTTCCATCGTGTCCAGCGGCCGGACGGAAACGACTTACCCCGAGCTCTTTCGAATCCCGGCCTTTCCACGGCTGGCGGGCGGCGTGATCCTTGCCCGCACCGCCTCCCAGATGATGCAGCTCACCCTCGTTCTCTTCGTTTTGCTGCGATTCCGCTCGCCCACGCTTGCCGGGATCACCGTATTCCTTGCGATTGCTCCCGGCATCGCGACCAGCCCGCTGGCAGGAGCACTGCTCGATCGTCACGGGCGAGTGCGCCTGATAACGCTCGACTACCTTGTGGGAGCAGCCAGCCTGGTGGCGATCGCCGGGCTCGACTTTGCCGGACGCCTCTCGCCACTTTCCCTGCTGCCGATCGTGGCGGTCAGTTCTCTGACCTACTCCCTCAGCAATTCGGGTGCCAGGTCGCTGCTTCCGTTGATCGTTCCCAAGGCTCTGTGGGATCGGGCCAATGCGCTCGACAGCATTGCCTACGCGGTGACGATCGGGGCTGGCCCGGCGCTGGCCGGCAGCCTGGCGGCAACTTCCGGTCCGCGGTCCGCACTGCTTGTCACTGCGCTGCTCTTCATCCTGGCAGCGGTACTCATGGCGGGACTGCGAGAGCCCGCTCTTTCCAGCCGGTCCGGCGGAGTGCTCGCCGAGGCATGGGCCGGCCTCACCCACGTGTTGGTTCGCAACCCCACCCTCCGCGGCATCGCGCTGGTTGTCTCCTTGATGAACATCGGGCTAGGAGTCCTGCTGGTCGCTGTTCCGGTTATGGTCTTTCAGCGACTGAATGGCAGTTCTGTCTTCATCGGTCAGCTCTGGGCCATCTACGGTCTCTCTTCCGTTCCCTCGGCGCTGCTCTTCGGGCGCGTAAATACCGAGGGGAGGGAGCGCCTGGTGATGAGCCTCTGTGCCTTCACCGCGGCGGTTGGCGTTGCACTGCTGGCGATTGTGAACAGCCCCTGGTTGGCGGCTGCCGCGATGCTGATCGCCGGGCTGGCCAATGGCCCTTTCGACGTCAGCATGTTCTCGCTCCGGCAGCGGCGAACGGATCCAGCCTGGTTTGGCCGAGCGTTCGCCGTCTCGATGGGGGTCAACTGGGCGGGACAGCCGATCGGCTCGGCGATCTCGGGACCACTGATCCATCTCGGTCTTCCGGTTGCCTTCCTGGCGGGGTCAGCATTCGTGATGCTCGGCGCCGCGCTGACCGGCCTGGTGGTGCCTTCGGAAAACGCGGGTAGAATTGCTGGCGAGTCCGCCAGGCAGCCGCGCCGGGAAGGTCCCGTCGAGGAAAGTCCGAGCTCCGTAGAGCAGGGTGCCGGGTAACGCCCGGTCGGGGTGACCCGAAGGAGAGTGCCACAGAAAATACACAGCCGGAGCGCGAGCTGCGGCGAAGGTGAAATGGTGAGGTAAGAGCCCACCAGCAGCCGGGAGACCGGCTGGCTAGGTAAACCCCACCTGGAGCAAGACCAAATAGGAGGACGTAACGGCTGGCTCGGCCGGTCCTCGGGTTCGGTCGCTAGAGTCGCCGGGCAACCGGCGACCGAGACGGATGGCTGCCGCCCCGTGTCGGGGTACAGAACTCGGCTTACCGGCGGACTCAACTTTTACACGGGCCGATGTGCCGGCGCCGGTGTCCTGCAGCGCGCGACTCGCCGCCGCAGGAGCGGCATGCGCCACTAATAGGCACCAGCGCCGTCCAGCCGCCCATGCGCGGCTCGCGGGCCGCAGGAGCGGCACGCTCGCCATGCGCGTACAGGCGGCATGCGGCGCAGGTACTGATACGCGCGAAAGCGCGGCTCGGCCTGCGGCCTCGCTCTCTTCTGCGCCTGGGCTACGCGGTGGGGTCGAGGCGCAGTGACGTCGAGCGGCGTGCCGCGCTAACCCGATAGGTCGTGGCCGCCGCGAACCCGTTGCGGAGCCTCGGCCTGTACCGCGGGGCTACCAATTGAATACGGAAACACAAGATGTAGGGGGTGTTTGCACGCGCTTCCCCCAGCCCACAAGATTTGCCCGCAAAGCGTTGACAGGCAGCTGTCGCGGTGGTAGGTTTCAGCGTGTCGGTGGCACAAAGTGGGGAAAAGTGGGGAAAATGAGACAGCTGGTGGCTCTTACTGATGTTCCTGGGGACCTACAGGCACTCAGTGGATCAGAAAGGGCGAGTCGCGATCCCCGCGCGCTTCCGCGAGCAGCTGCCGACGGGCACCATCATCGCCAAGGGCGCGGAGGGCTGCCTGCAGGTCTACCCGCCAGAGGAGTGGGGGAGGGAGCAGGGTCTTCAGCGCTTGGGGTCGATGACTCCGGCGGAGGAGCGACGCCTCGCCCGCATGATGTTCGGCGCCGCCCGGGAGTGCGAATTCGACGTCCAGGGACGGATCGTCCTCTCCCAAGACCAGCGGCAATACGCGGGAATTTCAGCGACCGCCTGGATCGTGGGCGTCAACAACTTGATCGAAATCTGGAACGACGAGGCCTGGCGGCGCATCGGAGAGGCCACCCCAGAGGAGTACACGCGAATCCAGGACCAGGTGGCCGAACGGCGGCGAGCCAGTGGCAGATGACTTCGATGATCAGCGCGATTCCGACCGCGGGCCCGGTAGGTCCCGGCACCGACCTGTACTTTTACAAGAGCTAATAGAAAGCCTTCGACCAGCCCCCGGGCAGGCGTTCGTGGACGCCACGCTGGGCGGTGGAGGATACGCGCGGGCGCTGATCGAGCGCCTGCGACCGGGCGGGACCCTACTGGGGATCGACCGGGATGCCTCCGCCCTCGAGCGTTTTCGCCGGGAGCCGGTGCCGCCGGAAGTCTCAGTGACGCTGGCGCACACCAACTTCGAACGACTGGCAGACGTCGTTGCCGAAAGGCCTCCGGTCCAGGGAGTGGTCTTCGACCTTGGGCTCTCCTCCGACCAGCTGGACGACCCGGAGCGCGGCTTCAGCTTCCAGCGAGATGGGCCGCTCGACATGCGCCTCGACCTGACCGAATCAATGACCGCCGCGGACCTGGTGAATCAAGAATCCCTCAGCCAGTTGCGGCGCATCCTTCTCGACTTCGGACAGGAGCGCTGGGCTTCTCGGATCGCAGAGCGAATCGTGGAGCAGCGCAAGCGGAGACCGCTTCGGACGACCAGGGACCTCGCCGACCTCGTGGCCGGCGCCATCCCGCGAGCCGCCTGGCCTAAAGACATCCATGTCGCGACCAGGACATTCATGGCGGTACGGATCGCGGTCAACCGCGAGCTCGAGTCGATCGAAACCGGTTTGAAGGCTGCCATTCAAGTGCTAGCAAGCGGTGGGCGCGTAGGGGTCGTCTCCTTTCACTCTCTAGAGGACAAAATTGCAAAGAACCTATTCAACGTCGAAGCAAAAGACTGTATATGTCCGCCCCAAGCGCCCGTCTGTATCTGTGGGCACAAGCGATCGGTGCGCGTGGTGACACGCAAGCCGATCACAGCGTCTGATAGCGAGGTGCGTGAGAATCCACGCGCTCGTTCGGCGAAATTACGAGTCGCGGAGAAGCTATGAAACCTGTCAATGCCATTCCACAAGTCAATACCTGAGCGGCCGCATGGTGGAACCCGTCCCTCCTGGGCATCTACTAGTTTTGCGGCCCCGCCGGCCCGATCCGACCCCTCCGGCGCGCGCGTTATCCCCTTCGCGCGCGCGCCGGAGTCGCGGCCGGCCTTCGCTCACGCCCTTGCTCGGCGCGGCGGCGTTGATTGCGGGCGCGTTGCTGCTGGTAGGTCAATCGGCAGCGGCAACCCAGGCCAGCTACCAGATCGCGAGTCTCAAGCAGGAGCAGGCGCGCTTGAGTGCAACGCACGATCAAATGCAGGCGCAGCTTGCCCAGGACCAGGCGGCCAACCGTGTCGCACTGGCCGCCCAGGAGCTGGGTATGACTCATCCGTCACGCTGGCAGTACGTCAATGGGAGCCACTCTCCGATCGCTCTTCGGACCGGCGCTCCCGACAGCAGCCATCCTGGGGTCTTCCATGGTGTTCTCGCCGCGCTCAGCGCCGTGATCGGCCAGCCGGTGGATCCTTCCAGCCCAGTCCGCTAATTCCATCCCACTCGCCGTGAGGGCATCCCCGGACGCCGAACCGCGGAGTCGCATCCTGACGCTGATGGCGCTGGTGATGGCAGCCTACCTGGTGCTCTTCGGCCGGCTCGTCTACTGGCAGGCCTGGCGCCACTCCGACATGACCAGACTTGCCGCCAGCTATCACAACGACACGCTCACCCTGCCCGCGGTCCGGGGCCGGATCGTAGATCGAAACGGGGCCTTACTGGCCAGCAACACACCGGTGTTCTCGGTCTTCGCCTCGCCCGATCAGATAAGCGCCAAGGACCGGCCATCGATAGCGGAGCAGCTTGGATCCCTGCTGGGGCTGACCTCCGACGATGTGATGGTCAAGCTGGCCACTACAAAGAAGTTCGTCTATATCGCCCGCCGGGTGCCGGCGAGTATTGCCCGCCAGCTTGATGGCATGCAGCTTCCAGGGATCGGCAAGATCGGGGAGACACAGCGCACGTATGTGGACGGCGCAATTCCCGGTACGACTCTGGCGGCCAATCTACTCGGCTTCGCGAATGATGCCGGCGTTGGTAACTATGGCGTTGAGGGCTATTACGACCGAATCCTGGGAGGACAGGCTGGCTTCGAGGCGACGGTACGAGACCTCGCCAACCGGCCGATCATCCTGAGCGACCGGCAGCGGCGGGATCCGGTCAACGGCATGACCTTGCAGCTGAGCCTCGATAGCACCATCCAGGTGGTTGCCGAACGAGCACTTGCTGAAGGTATGCAGAAGGTCAAAGCACAGAGCGCCTCGCTGGTAATCATGGAGCCGAACAGCGGGCGGATCGTCGCCTGGGCCGACGTACCGAGTTACAACGCCAACCAGTTCGCCAGCACCGAGACTTCACAGTTCATCGACCCCATCGTCTCGAGTCTCTATGAGCCGGGCTCCGTTATGAAGGTTGTCACCCTTGCCGGTGCGCTCGACGATCACGCCATCACGCCCGATTACCGCTTTAACGAAACAGGTACGGCGGTGGTGGGCGGGTTCGCCATCCACAACTGGGACAACCGTGCCCACGGCATGGTCACCATGACGCAAGTGCTCGAGAACTCGCTCAATGTCGGGGCCATTCGCGCTCAGCAGATGGAGGGGGCGGATAGGTTTTTCCAGTACCTCCAGCGATTCGGCATGGGCAGCCGCACCGGCATCGATGTTGCGGCCGAAACAGCGGCACCGCTGGGAGACCTGAGCCGTTGGAAGGCCTCTGAGCTGGCCACCGCCTCCTTTGGCCAGGGCATCGACGCCACGCCGATTGAGATGCTCACCGCGCTCAATGCGATAGCCACCGGCGGAAACCTCGTCTGGCCGCACGTAGTCGACGCGGTAATCGATGGCCAGGGCGTTAGTCACCCCGTGCACTCCCGTGTGATTCGCCAGGTGGTCAGCCCGCGTGCGGCTCAACAGATGAAGCAGATGATGGTCTCCGTTGTCGAGCATGGCTCCGGCTTCGCCGCGCGCATCGACGGCTTCAAGAACCTGATTGCCGGCAAGACTGGGACGGCGAGCATTCCGGAGAACGGCGGCTATTCGAAGCAGGACACGATCGGGTCCTTCATTGGTTTCCTGCCGACGGACCATCCAAGGTTCACCATGATGGTGGTAGTCCGGAAGCCACAGATGCTCTACGAGGGTGCCTACGTCGCGGCCCCGATCTTCAAAACCGTTGCAAGCGCGCTGATCACTCAGTGGCAGATTGCGCCTTGAGGACCTCACCGCGACCACCGCTCAATAATGGCGCTGTGGCGGTAGACATTCTCGAGGTGCTGGAGGCTACAGGTGGCCGGCTGTTGCGGGGCCCCGAGCGAATTGCCTTCGCCCAGCTCTACGTGGACTCGCGCCAGGTCGAGCCCGGCGGACTCTTCGTCGCGCTGAAAGGCGAGGAGCTGGACGGGCACGCCTTCATCCCCCAGGCGATCGAGCGCGGGGCGTCGGGCGTACTCTGCGAGCGGGATCCTGGCCCCGCAGGCGCTGCCGCCGTGATCCAGGTCTCTGACACCCGCAAAGCGCTCCTCGACATGACAACCAGCCGGCTCCGCCGGCTGGCTGTGCCAATCGTCGCGATCACCGGCAGTGCCGGCAAGACTACGACCAAGGAACTGATCGCCCACGTCCTCGGCCGTCGGCTCCGCGTTCACAAAAGCGAAGGCAACCTCAACACCTACACGGGCATTCCGATGACCATCTTCCGGATGACTGCCAGCGACCGAGTCCTGGTGGTCGAATACGGCATGTCGCGCGCCGGGGAGATCGCGGAGCTGGCAAGAGTCGGACCGCCAAACTTTGCCGTGGTTCTGAACGTCGGGCTGGCACACGTGGGCTTTCTGGGATCGATCGAAGCAGTCGCTGCTGCCAAACGGGAACTGGTCGAGGGAATTGCGCCCGGAGGGCTGGCCGTGTTGAATGCCGACGACGCAAGGGTCAAGGCAATGTCAACTGCCTCCAGGCGCACCGTTCTCTTTGGAGTCAGCCCGGCGGCCTCGGTCCGGGCCGACAGGATCCGGCTGCACGGTCTCGATGGGAGTCAATTCGTGCTCGTTACGCCGCGTGGCTCAGCGGAGGTCTACCTGCGGCTGCCCGGCCAGCACAGCATCACGAATGCGCTCGCCGCCGCCGCCGTCGCGCTCGAATTCGACTTCGATGCCAGCGCTATCGCGGCCGCCCTGCATGGCTTCACCCCCCCAGCGCGCCGAATGAACCTTGTCCCCGGGCTCAATGGCGCCACCATCATCGACGATTGTTACAACGCAAGCCCAGGTTCCATGGAAGCCGCCCTCAATGTCTTGCGGCTCGCGGCCTCTGGCTCGACCCGTGTCGCTGTTCTTGGCGACATGCTCGAGCTCGGCGACCATGCCGGAAAAGCTCACGACGAGGCCGGGCTGACTGCCGGCAAGGCCGCCGACTGGGTGATAGCGCTGGGCGACCACGCGGATCGAATCGTGAAAGGTGCCCGCAAGGCCGGCCTACCTGCCGACCATGCCCTGACAGCCGAAAGTGTCGAAAGCGCGATCAGACTGGTGAAGCCCCTCCTTTCGCCCCGAACCCAGGTTTTGGTGAAGGGCTCGCGCGGCATGCGGATGGAACGGATCGTTGAGGCGATCCAGGCCCCGAGATGACGTCACTCCTGATCGGCTTCGGCCTGGCCGCCGCCATCTGCCTGCTGGTCTTCCCCTACGTCATCCGGTTGCTGAAGCGCGCCCGCATGGGCCAGCTGATCCGTGAGGAGGGACCTTCCGCCCACCTTGGCAAAGCGGGTACGCCCACCGCCGGCGGCCTTGTCTTTCTCGTTGTGGGTCTGGTCATCTTCCTCGCGATCGACCGCAGCGCTACCGGTTGGCTGGTACTAGTCGCCCTGCTGCTGGGGGGTGGACTAGGATTCGCCGACGACTACGCGGCGATTCGAGGCAATCGCAACCTGGGGCTCAAGGCTCGTCAGAAGATCGTGGCTCAACTTGCCATCGGAGCGCTGCTCGGCTACATCGCCTTTCGCTGGAATCTGACACGACAGCTGATCCCGTTTGACGGTTGGCGTGACCTGGGGGCCTGGATGGTTCCGCTTGGAGCACTGGCCTTTGCCGCCGGATCGAACGCCTTCAACCTGACCGATGGCAGCGACGGTCTAGCGGGCGGTGCGGGTGCGATCGCTTTCGGCTCGCTGGCCTTGATCGCCATCTTGCAGCGCCGACCGGGGGCTGGCGTGATGGCAGCGGTGATAGCCGGATGCCTTGTTGGATTCCTGTTTTACAACGCCTTTCCAGCCCGTATCTTCATGGGCGATACGGGCAGCCTGGCGCTGGGTACGGCCCTCGTCGCTGCCGCCCTGGGAACCGGCTTCCTCTGGTACTTGCCCTTGCTTGGCATCGTCTTCGTTATTGAGACCATCTCGGTTATCGCGCAGGTGGCAAGCTTCAAGATGACCGGAAAGCGGATCATCAAGATGTCGCCCCTGCATAACCATTTCATCGTTTCGGGATGGCGAGAGACCAGGATCGCAGCGACCTTCTGGGTAGGCTCAGCGCTGGCCGCTGCCCTATCCCTACTTATTGCCCGGCCGGGTCCGTTGACGTGATCGAAACAGAGGGTCGCCGCGCCATCGTGCTTGGCTACGGCCGGAGCGGTCGAGCCGCCACCTCCTATCTCAAACGGCACGGTGCCTCCGTACTGGTGGTGGATCGCGCCGATACCCCCGAGCTACGCTCCGCGATGGAGCGCGACGGTGTTTCGGGCTGGCTTGGTCCGAAGCCGCCTCCGGCGCTCGATGATGCGGACTTCCTCGTCGTCAGCCCGGGCGTGGCGTGGGACTCGCCCCTGGTCGAGGCGGCGCGGGAGCGCGGTATCGACGTCACAAGTGAGATCGACCTCTTCTTCGATCTCTGCCCCTGCCGGATCGTAGGCATCACCGGGACCAATGGGAAAACCACCACTACAGCCCTTACTGCCGAGGTTCTGCGTTCGGGTGGGCTGGGGGTTGTTCGCGGTGGCAACATCGGTGAGCCGGTACTGGATCGGCTGGAGCAGTTGCGCCCCGACCAGTGGGTAGTGCTCGAACTGAGCAGCTTCCAGTTGGAGTCGATCCGCCATCCGCGCTTGCGGATCGGCGCGGTGCTCAACGTGACCCCCGACCACCTCGACCGCCACAAAACGATGGAGCGGTACCGCGAGATAAAAGCCCGGGCGGTTCTTTTCATGGAACCCGAGGACCATGCCCTGCTCAACTTCGATGATCCTGCCTGCGCCGCGATGGCAAAGCAGACCAGGGGAACAGTGCTGCCTTTTGCCATCGAGTCAAAGATCGACGGCGGGATCCAGGTCCGGGATGGGTCCATCTGCTGCGCGCGTGAAGGCAAGTTGCAGACGGTGCTTCCAGTCTCGGAGGTTCCGTTGCCCGGGGCGCACAACTTGAGTAACGTCATGGCGGCCGTGGGTGCGGGGCTTGCCGCCGGTGTCCCGGCGGAGCAGATTGCCGAGGCGGTGCGCAACTTCAAGGCGGTTGAGCACCGCCTCGAGCTGATCGACAGTTTCAACGGGGTGCGCTGGTACAACGATTCCAAGGCGACGAATCCTGATTCGACCTACAAGGCCCTGGAGGCGTTCAGCG
>DASWQQ010000186.1:0-1794 GCA_036403615.1 Candidatus Dormiibacterota bacterium
CCGAGCACCTCTCGTCCGGACCTCGGGGCTGAAGGCTGGACTCGCACGTGACGGACTACTTGCGTCGGTTACTTCTGCTTGATCTTGCTAGGGTTGCGTGGAGGCGGGATCATTCGCCGACGGCCAACGACTGGCCCTGCCGGCGACTGAGATGTCCTCGTCGCGCGGGGCCGACGTCAGGTCACGCGCGCTGCCACGACGGTAGGCGTCGGTCCGAATCATCGCGTCCTCCACTCATCGTCCGCGCAGCGGCCAGCCTGTCGATAGGGCCGGTCTCGCTGCCCCGGGATCGCTCGGAGACTTTGGCGATGCTGGTCTCGCGGGGCTTGCTCTGTGCGGAAAGGGACGATCATGGCACGGGCCGGCCGCTGGTCTACGGGCCGACTCCGCGCCTGCTCCAGCTGCTCGGAGTGGAAACCCTCGAAGAGGCCCGAGAGAGGCTTTCGAGTGCAAGGTGACTCTCGGCCGGTCACCTGACTGAACGATCGTGGTTTGGATTCGCAAGATAGAGGTTTGAACGGCCAACGGGCTCAGTAGTCGCGCACAGACCGGGATCTGCGTGGCAGATCGATGGGTGCTATCCTGCCGGTCAACGCCCGGCATCCAGTTCGGGTGAGCAACCGGGAGTCGGGACAGTCTCTCGCGAGACATCCCGAGGGGTGGTTTCATGGCCTTGACAGCTGGACATGTCGAGAAGCTAAGAGCGGAGTTCTCAGGCCCGCTGGTAACACCAGACGATTCTGAGTACGACGAGCTGCGACGCATTCACAACGGTCTCGTCGACAAGAGGCCGGCTCTGATCGCGCGCTGCTCGACGCCGGCTGACGCTGCGGCGGCCGTAAGGTGGGGACGCGAATCCGAACTCGAGATTTCCGTCCGTGGTGGGGGTCACAACGTCGCTGGCAAGGCGGTCACCGACGGCGGCGTGATGATCGACCTCTCGCTAATGAGGAAGACACAGATCGATCCTGACGCGCGAACGATTACCGCCGGAGGCGGTGTGACATGGGGCGAACTGAACCAGGCAGCTTACGACCACGGGTTGGCCACCACTGGCGGCGTTGTCTCGACCACGGGGATCGCCGGCTTGACTCTCGGTGGCGGCGTCGGTTGGATCATGGGCAAGCACGGAATGGCGGTCGACAACCTCATCTCGGCTGAGGTGGTGCTGGCCTCAGCCGACATGGTCACGGCGAGTGAGCGAAGCGAGCCCGATCTGTTTTGGGCGATCCGCGGCGGTGGAGGCAACTTTGGGGTGGTGACCTCGTTCGAATACCGCGCCTACCCCTTGCGAACCGTTATCGGGGGCATCGCCGCGCACCCATTGCCAGCTGCGCCTGAGGTGTTTCATTTCTACCGGGATCTAACCGATTCGGTGTCAGATGACCTCACGGTCTTCCTCGCCCTCGGTCACGCCCCCGATGGATCCGGCAGGAAGGTCTGCAACCTGCTCGTGTGCCATGCCGGCGACGACCAGGAAAAGGCTGAGCATGACGTGAGGTTGGTTCACGAGTTCGGGCCGCCGGTATCAGACATGATCCAGCGAATGCCGTACCCCATCATAAATACGTTGATCGACGAGGGCTATCCGCGCGGAGGCTTCAACTACTGGAAGTCGGCGTTCCTTACCAAGTTAAGCGAGGAAGCCGTCGTCAAGATGATCGAGACGTTCGAGAACTCGCCTACGACCAACTGCGCGCTTCTCGTCGAGCACTTCCACGGGGCCGTCACCAGGGTCGACCCCCGCTCAACCGCGTTTCCTCACCGGCGCCCTGGCTACAACTTCACGATCCT
>DASWQQ010000187.1:0-4600 GCA_036403615.1 Candidatus Dormiibacterota bacterium
TCTCTTGCTGGAGACCCTTGCGGCGCATGCGAGTATCGCGGTCGCCAACGCGCTCGCCTTCGAGGAGCTGGCCAGCGCCCGCGCTCGTTTACAGGAAGCGCACGGCCTCGGCATGCGCATTCTGCTTGATGTCTCAGGGCACTTGCGAACCAGCTCGGACCTTGGCAGCTTCTTCGGCCGCTTGAGTCGGACAATCGCGCACCTGGTTGGTGCGCGCCGCGCCCTCTTCTTTTCCTACGACCAGAAGCGCTCGACCCTGACAGCTCAGGACGAGGCCTTTGGCTTCAGTAAGAAGGTCCTCGATAGTTTGAAGGTCCCCATCAATCCACATGGCAACTCGCTGGCGGAGCGGATCATCTTTCAGGACTTCGTTTTCCGCGGTGACCTGGCGAAGTCTGATCCCGAGCTCGAGCCCTACCGAAGGGACCTGGAGGTGATGAAGGTCTCCAATGGGATCGTGGTGCCCTGGCGTGCCGGAGAGGAGCGGCTGGGTGCGCTGGGCGTTTATGACTCGACGGCTGCCGGCGGCTTCACCGAGGAGGACATCATGGTGCTGCAGACAGCCGCGCTCGCCGCCGGAATTGTCTGTCAGCAGAAGCGCGCCGAAATTCGCCTGGCCGAGCAGCAGGCGCGCGAAAACGCCCAGCTTCGGGAACATGGCGAGCGGATGGCGGCCCTGGAGAAGACCAAATCGGACTTTCTTCAACTTGCCTCGCACGAGCTGCGCAGCCCGCTCGGAGTCGTTCGCGGATACCTGACCATGTTCGAGGACGGGTCGCTGAGCGCCAGCGACCTGCCGCGCGTGCTCCCCATCCTGATCGCCAAGACGCAGCAGACTAACCTGCTGATCAGCGAGATGCTGGAGACGGCCCGCCTCGAGGCCAGGCCGCTCGACCTGAAGCTGCGGCCGGTCGACCTACGGGAGGTTGTTCGAGAGGCGGTTCGAGTCATGCAGCCACTGGCGGGCTCCGGTACGCCGATACAGCTGGGACTGCCCGAAACCGAGGTACCCGTGCTGGCCGACCACCTCCGGCTCGAAACGGTCATCACCAACCTGCTGGACAACGCCGTCAAGTACTCGCCAGTGAACCCGCAGGTCGCGTGCACCGTCAAAGTCAATGGAAGCAAGGCAGAGGTCGCGGTATCGGATCGCGGCCTGGGAATCCGCGACGAGGACAAACCTCGCCTCTTCCAGCGCTTTTCACGTGTGGTGACCGCCGAGAACAGCAACATCGCCGGCACCGGGCTGGGGCTCTACATCGCACGCGAGCTGACCCGGCAGCACGGCGGCGACCTGACCGTATCCTCGAAGGTTGGTTCTGGAACTACATTCCGGGTGACGCTGCCGCTACGCGCTCTCGAGTCAGCTTCGACATAAGCTCGCGACATATCGAGCCTAAGCTGCGCAGCATGACCGACGCAGCACTCCGGACACTACGCGACGGCAGGACCTATCTCCGGATTCTTTACCTCTTGCTTGCGTTTCCCCTGGCGCTGACCTACTTCATCGTGATCGTGACCGGGGTCTCAGTGGGACTTGGCCTGGCAATCATTGGCATTGGCATCGCGATCCTGGCGCTAACCATGCTGGCCTGGCTGCTCTTTGCCAGGTTCGAGCGGGAGCTCGCCATCCACCTGTTGGGGGCCAGGATAAGACCCTTCTCCGTGGCCGACCCCCGCCCGCTGTCGGTCTGGAACCAGCTCTTGAGGACAGTCCGGGAACCGGTCACCTGGAAGAGCCTGGCTTACCTCCTGGTGGAGTTCCCGCTCGGCATCTTCAGCTTCAGCCTGGCGATCACCCTGATCTCCAGCGCCCTGGGATTCGCGTTCTGGCCCATCGCCTACCTGGTCGATATCGTGCACCCCGCCTTCGCGCCATACCTACGATTCGACTTCGGCGTCGGCCTTTCGCTGGGGCCGGATGCCCACCCGTTCGGCGGCCATTTCCTGCTTGCTCTGCTGATTGGAGTGGCGGGCGTCGTCCTACTGGTTGCGACAATCGTCTTCCTGAACTGGATCGGCTGGCTCTGGGCCCGCTTCGCCGAGCAGATGCTCGGGGTCGATGAGAGTCGCGTCCAGCTCGCCGCCGCCGTGAGCGAGGCCGAGACCCAGCGAGGCCGCGCCGAGCGCGCCGACCAGAGCCGCCGCGAAATGATCGTCAACGCGTCGCACGAACTTCGCACACCGGTGGCCAGCATCAGCGCCCACGTCGAGTCGCTGCTGAAGCCGGAGCGGCAGATGGACGCGGAGACGCGTGGGTACCTGACCGTGGTCGGAGCTGAAACCGATCGCCTTAGCTCGCTGGTGGACGATTTGCTGGTGCTGGCGCGTGGCGACGCGGACGAATTACGGCTTGACATCCAGGCGGTCGACGTAGCCGCAGTCGTCGAGGAGGTCTCCGCGGCGCTGGCGCCGTTGGCCAGGCGTCAACGCAATCTGAGCCTGCTGCATACCAGCGCCCCCGGGCTTCCGCCGGCCATGGCGGACCGCGACCGTCTTTCGCAGGTGCTGGGCAACCTGATCAGGAATGCCGTGAACAACACGCCGGACGGCGGGCTGATCTCGGTCGAAGCCCAGGCTGCGGACGACGGGGTACTCGTCTCGGTTTCCGACACCGGGATCGGGATCGACGCCGAGGACCTGCCCCGGATCTTCGATCGCTTCTATCGCACCGACGAGTCGCGTGCCAGCGTCTCCGGTGGCTCGGGCCTGGGGCTCGCCATCGTCAGGGACCTGATCACGGCGATGGGAGCCACGATCAAAGCCGAGAGCACACCCGGCCACGGCAGCGTCTTCCGCATCTGGCTGCGACGCCAGGGTAATTAGGGTGGCTTCGATTCTCCTGGTCGAGGACGAGGTCGGCCTCAACGACCTGCTTCGCAGCGAGCTCGAAGCTGAGGGGCATGTCGTGCGGCAGGCTCACGACGGACCGACCGCCCTGAAGATGGTCGACGAGGAAGCTCCCCAGCTGGTGATCCTCGATTGGATGCTGCCCGGCCTGGACGGTCTTAGCGTTTGCCGGCAGCTGCGCCAGCAGCACCTGATGCCGATCATCATGCTGACGGCTCGCTCGGAGGAGGTTGACCGTGTCCTCGGGTTGGAAGTCGGCGCCGACGACTACCTGGTGAAGCCATTCGGCATGCGCGAGTTGCTGGCAAGGACCCGCGCTGCGCTGCGCCGGGTGGAGCTGGAGGCAAAGCGGGGTCAGACCCTGACAGGCGGCCAGGACGCGATTGTGCACGGCGCCCTGCGCATCGATAGAGATGCCCACCGGGTCAGCGTGGCGGGCGCGGAGCTGGCGCTGACGCCAAAGGAGTTCGACCTGCTTCTGCTTTTCGCCGAGAATCCCGGCCGCGCGTTCAATCGCGAATTCCTGATCGAGCGCATCTGGGGCGGCAACTTCGATGGCTTCGATCGAGCCGTCGACAATCACATCCGCAGGCTGCGAGCCAAGCTGGGCGAGGTGGGGGAGAAGATCGTCACCGTCTGGGGCCTCGGCTACCGCTTCATTCCCTAGTCCGACCCGACTTCGAGGCAGACTCGAGCAGGAGATTAGGATCGTGTTGTGGCGTTCTTTGAACCGCCGCCCGCACCCCCGCAACCACCTCCTCGGTATCAGCGTCCTAAATGGATGAGGCCAGAGCATGTCCTCGGCGAGCCGGTACCGATCACCCTGCTGCTCGCTAGATCGCTGAAAGCTGCCATCCAGATCGGGCACATCACGGCCTTTCCAAACGGCTTTGAATTCCGTGTAGTGGCACACTCCCGCCTCGAGGAGCAAATCTGGGATCCGATGCACGGCCTCGCTGGTTTCCGAGGGCGTCCAGGGCGAAGAGGTGGTGAGATGGACGACGAGATTCTGCGTTTCGGGATCCAGTATGCAGACGGCGGGAAGGCTACTAACCTCGGTCCCCCAATGATCGGTCCTACTGACAAGAAGCGAAAGGGACCCATGCTCCAGCACGGCGGCGGGTCCTCCGGTGGACCGGTGGCAGAGCAGGTCTACTGGGCCTGGCCGCTACCCCCGAAGGGAACGCTGGCGTTCGTTTGCGAGTGGCCGAAATACGACATTCCGTTGACCCGGAAGGAGATCGACGCCAACCTCATCCTCGAGGCGGCCAGCCGCGCCACCGAGCTGTGGCCAGGCGATTCAAGGGATGATGGACGGGGCGGCGGTTCCGGAATCGAGTCCGGCTACATCTCCATCTGATCGCGCCAGGCTGACGTTGCGCCTAGAAGATTACGGCCATGTTGTTGAAGTCGGCGAAGTTTGCTTCGAAGAGCGACTTGCTGACCCAGTACTGGGTACCGTTGAGGACGTCGTTGACCCGGACCTGCGTCGGCGAGACGCCGCTCAGGGTAACGGAGTGCTCGGCGAAGGAGTAGCGAACCTGGGTGCCGTCCCAGGCGGTGTAGGTTCCGACCGGCACCCGCATGAAGTTGGTCTCGATCCATACCAGGACCGGGTGACCAGCTGCCAGTGCGGCATAGATCGCGCTTGGTGAGTAACCCTCGCCGCCGGTTGCGTTGGGCAGACCGTGTGTCTGGGCCAGCTTGAGGATGACGGGCCAGTAGACGCCGTATCCGGTTGGGGTCCAGT
>DASWQQ010000188.1:0-11070 GCA_036403615.1 Candidatus Dormiibacterota bacterium
ATAACCGCCGGTCCCAGCTCAGGCTCTGCCGTCTCCCCAACCCGGGCTCGCACCACCATTTGACCTGGTAGCGGCTCCGCTGTGGCGACGGTCGCCTGAGCTGCAGCACCAAGCTTGCGGGCGACGTCCGCAATCATCTGCAGGGCCTTGTCACCCGTCTGAGCTTCGAGGATGGCACTCGTGACCTCGGCGATCGCCTGGCCGAGCTCCCGTCTAGAGGCCCCGGCCGGCGTGTGAGCGCCTGCGGCCCCCCTGGCGCCAACCACTTTCTGTTACGCCCTCAGGCCGGAACCGGCGGCGTGTGCTCCACGCGTACTTCGGCCTTCTGTCCATTCTCTGATAGCGCGAACGTGACGTAGACGTGTAGCACTTTGTTTTTGCCTGTCTTCAGGCCGTGGTCGAAAAGGAGTGGCACATTCCAGGAACCGGCCGCCTCAGCCTGTGCTGGCTCTGGTTTCACGGGAGCGGACCAATCCCCTAATTTCGTGAATCCGGCACCCCAGAGGACGGCGCGTATGGAGAGCTTCGACATATCAACCGCAATCGGCTTCGCGCCCATATGGACCAGGCTGGCGCTTCGTGCTCCGTCGCCCAGTTCCAGGCCGACCGCCGCCTCCGGCATGCTGACCAGTTCCCCGAGCAGCCTCCGAACGTGACTGATCAGCGCTCCCCAGGCCCCGTCAACATCATCGTTGCTTCCCATCGTGGCGGTGGCGCCGTCAAGGCTGAACCTCTCGGCAGACCCGTTCATGGTGGGCTGCCGGCTGAGGTCGCCTCCGCCCGCGGCCTTCTGCGCTTCAAGTCTCAACTGGCTGAGCTCGGTGGGAGGGAGCTTTCCTGAGAAGCGGCCGACCGCAGGTGCGATCGATCGCCACATGCTGAAGCTGCCATCGTCCTCAACCTGGAGGCCTTCATTGTCGGGAGGTTGAACCCGCCCTCCCACGCGCGCGTACCGGACGATCATCTGAGTCCCATCATCGCTGCTGGGGCAGCCAGGCGCCGCCGCGTGCGTGCGCGACGATCTGGCTGAATTCCCGCAGGTGTCGCGGCTCGGCCCCGTGCTCGTGCTGGTCGACCTGCCGCGACGGGTCTCCCATCACCGAACCACTGTCGTAGCTGAGCACCTCGATTACCTTGTACTTATCGGATGGGATGCTGCCAAGGTCGAAGTTGGTCAGCCCTTTGTCCAGATCCTTGACGAGGTCGCCGGTGGTGGCGAAGGCGGCAGACGCCTGGACGCCGAGGCTTGGCGGAGCAGCGGCGACGCCGGGTACCGCGGGGACCGGCACCGACGGCAGTGTTTTGTACGCCGAAATGACACGCTGCGCAAAGGCTCCCTGGCCCATCCCGGCAACCGCCTGCACGGCCGGACTCGGCGTAACGCTGGGCGCGGCTCGCGCAACGATCGCGTTTTGCAGTTGCTGTGCCAGCTGGGCCGGGCTGACACCGGCGGGTCCCGTCGTTTGACCGACCGGCGCCTCATATCCAGTGCTGGCTCGGATGTCGGCGGCAGTCTGCTGGTACTCGTCCTTGAGCCCGATCATGTGACCGAACTCGTGCGATACGGTGCCGGCAATGTCAGGGTCGACTACGAAGAACTGGCCGGCGTCCGACCGCCCACTCCCGGGCATCACCTTCACCGTCCGGGCCGAGGGGTCGGTTGACTGGATTGGGTTGAAGACGATATCGACAGACTTCTTGGGATCGGCTTTGTCCACAGCCTTGAACTGGTTCCAGGTCGTCTTGATGAAACTCAACCAGCTGGCCAACGGCGCCGCGGGCATCGGCGCGGCCGGCGTCGGCGGTACGAAGTTGAAGCCCACGGTAATCGTGATTGCCTTCGCGGTCAGAGCCCAGGAGTAGACCGAGGTCAACCCGTAGGTGTGGCCACCGACGGTCTCCTGCCACTTCCGCGATTCGGTGCCCACCGTGGAGCTGAACGCGTCCAGTTTGGTCCAGGTCGCGGCATCGGCCAAACCGGTTGGTGGTAGCGGCCCGCTCTGACTCTGGAATAGAACCAGCACCGCTTGCGTCTTTGGTCCGAATGCGCCGTCTTCGCTGAGCCTGGCGACTCCATTCGCTTTCATGAAGGCAGCGCCCTTCGCTGCCAGGAAGCCGTTCAGTTTCTGCTGCGCCTCCCTGACCGCGATACCCTTCAACACGTTTCCCGGCCCCACCACGGGATGGATGCTTCCGATGGCGGTCGCCAACGGGTCGCCGCCTCCGGCTGGCCCCACGTGCTCCTCGATCCCTTTTCCACCCCTCGCGGTGCGGGTGCCACCCCCGGGAGCCGCGTTGTCGAGAGCGGTCCAGGTCGGTACATCAACGACGCCCGAGGGAGCTGGAATCGCCATCTTCGTGTGCTGGAAATCTTTGACCGCGGCAAGCATGGGAGCTCCAAAGACGGCGTCCACGCTCAGCAACGCCGTGCCCGCGGTGGCGTTCAGTTTTTCCTGGGCCTCGCCCACGGCCGGACTGCTGTCATTCAGATTCAGTACCGGGTGAGGGTGTGGCGCACTCTCGGCGGCGCTGACAGCCTTGTCGATGGCCGGCCAGGTATTCTTGCCGACTTTTCCGTCCGGGATCGCCATTCCCATCACGTTCTTCTGGAATGCATTGACTGCGGTCTCGGTGGGCGCATCGAACTTGCCGTCGACCGGCAGAAAGAGGTCCGGCGCTGCGCTCGGCACCAGGTTGAGCTTGGTCTGCAACTCCTCGACCACCGGGCCTCGCGAACCCCGTTTTACCAGGGGCTGGGACCCGGTCGTGGTGCTGCGCGGCCTGGCCGCGGGGGGCTGGCGTTGAACCTCGAGCAGGGTATTGACCGCAGCGTTGCCGGCCGCTGACTGCAGGAAGAGGATGTCCGCCTGCGAGCGGGGAGCCAGAGCAGTGGTCGGCGCCGCCATGCCGCCGGAGGGTTTTACTTCGGGGCCTTTCTTCGTTCTCTCTGGTTCGACCCGGGCCCGGGTAGTCATCCCGTCAGTTGGCATCGGCAACGTCTGCCGGGCAAGAGGCCTGAGGCTAGACTTTCAGGCAAGAGAAAGGGCATTCGGGGCGTCCGCCACCTTCTAGAGCGCCGTCGAGCCTGCCTTTGCCGCGATACGGCTGCGTGCGCTTTCTCTGGGCCCGATCGCCGGCATGCGCTCGAGTACCTTTCCCAGACCAAAGGCCGGCATATTGTTGTAGATGGCCTCGTAGTGTCCGGCCGGGACGCGGTAGGTTTCGTGCCA
This sequence comes from Candidatus Dormiibacterota bacterium, assembly GCA_036403615.1. Classification (GTDB taxonomy): domain Bacteria; phylum Chloroflexota; class Dormibacteria; order CF-121; family CF-121; genus JALYYC01. The sequence goes on from DASWQQ010000188.1 coordinate 3,231, forward strand.
GATTCCCACGTCGCCGCCGCTTCCGACCCGGCGATTGAATTCGCGCCACGCCGGCAGATGGAGAGCATTCCGGTTCCCCGCATAGACAGCCAGGTCCTCGAACGAACGCCAGTACTGGACCATGAACGTCGTCGGGAAGTTCAGGGTCATCTGCGCACCCAGAAAGCCCATCTCAGGATGCTGATATAGCTCTTTGAGCATGCGCGTCATCGCGCCGGCTACCGGGAACCACTTCTTTACCTTCCAGGCACGATTGACACGCATGCCAATCAAAAAGACGACGATCTCTTCTTCGTTGGTTACAGTCATCCGCTCTTTGACTACCACCTGCTTGCTCCTTTACTCACGGCTGAAGACAGCGCGTCACCCACTCCTCGATCCCCATCAGTTCGCCCAGCTCGAGCGAAGCCACAACGTTTAGAAGCATTCCGACGGCAAAAAAGTCGCGGACCTGGTTGGGAGTGGCCCCTGACAGGTCCTCGACAAGCCTGTACAAATCGCCAAACCGCCGCCGGACGAGGGCCCGGACCTCGGGGTCCGAGCTGGCGGCGTAAGACTGCATCTGCATCAGCAATTCCTCCCGCCGGCCGAGGAGCTGCCGATAGGCCTCACCCATCGCCGGCAGCGGATCGGCCGGATTGGCCAGCGCGGCTTGTCGAAACGCCTCCTCAACGCGGTCCAGCGCACGTTCCACCGAGGCCAGGAAGAGGGCCTTTTTGGTTCCGTAAAGGCGGAAGAGGTAAGGCTGCGACACCCCGACTCTCTGAGCGATCGTCTCCGTGGAGGTGCCATGAAGGCCCTTCAAAGCGAACTCGCTTACCGCCGCCTGCAGGATCTCCTCCCGCCTGACCCCGGCGGAGATCCGAGGCCGTTGAGCCATTTGCACATAGTTAGTGTACGCTCACTAACCAGCAGGGGCAAGCCTCTCACCGGAGGATTGGCCGCTACTCGAGAAAGGCGAGGACGGCAGTGGCGAATAGTGGTGAGCTGAAAAGGTTGTAGTGAGTTACGCCGGGCAGGATCGCGAGTGCGTGGCCACCCATCGGCCGGCCCTCTCCCATCCAGCCGCCGTCCTTCAGACCGCCACCAAGCAGCTTGAATACCTCGACATAGTGGCTCGGCGGCGCCATGTCCGCATCGGCAGCGACGATAAGCGTCGGCACCTTGAGACCTCGGACGTCTTCAGTGAAATCGAAGTCCTTGGCCATCGATTCGCCCATCTTGTCCAGTAAGCGGGCGAAGTCCTGAGGACGCGGCGCGACGCGTTGGTAGAGCTGGTACATGGGCGTGTCTTTCATGAAGTCGATGGCTGCCGCACTCACCTGGCCCTGCTGCGCTCGAATCTCTGGATAGATTGCGTCTGGGCGGATGTTTGCGGATCCGGCGACGAGGCGGCGGACCTTCCCCGGGAATTGCGCCGCCGTTTGCAGGGCTACGCCGCCGCCAAGCGAGTAACCCACCACGTCGGGTTTGTCCAGCGAGAGGTGGTCGATCAGCGCGGCAACGTCGCCGGCCATCAGCCGGACGTCGATCGGTCGGTCGATGTCAGCCGTACGGCCGTGGCCTTGCAGGTCGGGGGCGATGACCTGGTGCCGCTCCGCGAGCATCGAAAGAACAGGTCCGAACATCTCTCCCGAACCGAGGCCACCATGGAGCAGGATCAGCGGGTGACCGGACCCGTGAGTTTCGTAGTAGAGGTGAACGCCGTTGACGTCGGCAAACTGGCCTTTGCCCTTCGCTTCGCTGCTCCAATCGGTCGTCATAGTTGTTCTCCTTCCTGTTGGCTTCGAAATCGGTTCCAAGATAGAGACTTAGTCCCGGCCGGAAAGTCATCGGTCTGGATTTAGCCCTGCGACCTACGGCCACAAGCCGGATTTATCGGACACTTCGAACCCGCAGGATGGCGACGGCCCCAGTGATGGCGAAGAGCCCGGCAGCGGCATAAAGGACCCCATAGTTGCCGCCGCCGATTGCAAGGATGAAGGGCGCGCCCGCCGGCGCGATGGAGAATGGTAGGGCGCCGGCGATGTTGAACACCCCGAGATCTTTGGCGACGTTGGCTTTGCTCGGTAGCACGTCGGCGACGAGGGCCAGGTCGACGGCAGTATAGATGCCGAAACCGAGTCCGCTGATAGCCAGCCCCACGAGGAATCCGTTGAAGTTGCCGGCGATCGCGACTACGAACATCGCCAGGCCATACACGATCGAAGCGCCGAAAACGAAGATCTTCCTTCGGCCCGTCCGGTCGGAGAGCCTGCCGGCGATGAGCGAAGCGGCGACGATTACGACAGACTGGGTGAGGGTGCCGAGGAAGATCTGTTGCGGCACGTCGGCAACACGGCTGCCGACCCTGTTCAGGAGGAAGTAAGCCTCGTAGGTGGTCAGGAGAGCGTAGGCCATCAGGAACATGAAGCGACTGGCGAAGGCCCAGGCGAAGTCCGGACTTGTCCGCGGTTTGACGTAGAACGTGCCGGCGACTTCCCACAGCGACCAGGCCGGCCTGTCCGCCCTGGCCAGGCGACGGTCTTTGAGCGCGACGGCGAAAAGCAGGATGAAGAACCCGCCGGTCGCACAGGGGACCAGGAACGTAGCGATCGCGTGGCCGGTGAAGAGTTTGACGATAAACGTCCCACTTACCGCTGCGATCGGCAGACAGACGCCCAGTACACCGGAGACCAGACCGCGTTGGGTGGGCGCGACCTGGTCGGGCAGCACTGCGATTAAGGCGGCGAGCAGTGCATTGAAAAACAGCTGGGCCATGCACCATCCGACGAGGACGACCGCGATGTTGGGCGCCAGGGCAACAATCAGGATGCCAACGCTGCCGCCCACCAGCCCGATGACCATCCACGGGCGGCGCATGCCCAGCCGCGACGAGGTGCGGTCGCTCATCCTGCCGAAAAACGGATTACCGAAGATTGAGACCAGGGCACCTATCCCCGCGACAAGCGCCAGGCTGTTCGGTGCCTGTTTGATCCCCACCAGCGCGCTGACCCTTAGTGGCAGGGTAACCAGGATTGGGGCGAGGAAGACCAGGTTGGTGCTCATGAATGCCAACGTGTAAAGCGATATGAATCCCCATCCGACCCGGCGGGCTAACGGCGACTCAGGGGCCAGCGCAGCCGTCATCGCTTCGAGGATGCCATCCAGGTGGCCACCTGGGCGCGTGAGTTGAACCCCAGTTTGTTCAGGATGTTGCCGACGTGAGTGGCGACCGTGCGATCGGAAATGAACAGGCGCGCCGCGATCTGCTTGTTGCTCAGTCCGTCGGTGACTAACCGGGCGACCTCGAGCTCGCGCTTCCCGAGGGGGGTGCCCTCCGCTGCAATAGAAGGGGCAACCTCGGCTTGATCGGATTCGCCAAGTGCGAGGCGTAATGCCGCGTCGCGGCTCAAATGACTGCCCGCCTGAAATTCCGTCTGAAACTTGGACGCCCCAAGCATTCCGATCGCCAACTCTTTGGCCTGGACCAACATTGGAACAAGCGGTCCCATGATGTCTGCGCCGGTGTGCGTACCCAGGGTTTCTGCCGCGCCGAGCAACTGCGCCGCTGCTCGCGCCTGGCCAGTTTTGGCCGCATACCAGCCTGCAGCCCCAAGTCCGTAAAACTGCGTCAGCCGGTTATCGACGGTCCGGGCGACCTGCAGCGCTGCGGTGAATTGTGAGTTGGCCCTGTGAAAATCGCCCGACATCAGTCCCGCAACACCGAGGTTTCGAAGCATCGCTTCCAATTGGTACAGGTCACCGCGTTCCCGGCTGATGCGGACGCCCTCCAAAGACGCGGCTCTAAGGGCCTCGGCGTCCCCCTCGACGATAGCCTGAATGGCGCGAGACTGCACCAGCTCGACCGTCGCGGGGAAGTCATCCAAACCCGGGGTGATGGCTTCGGCCTCGTCGAGGTAGCGTCTTGCAGCTTCATTCTCGCCAGACACGTTCTCGACAGTCGCGGCTATCGACAGTGACTCGGACAACAGCGCCGGCTGCCCCGTCTCTCGAGCGGTAGCCATGGCTCGGGCGATCCATGGCCTGGCGGACGCGGGATCGGCCTGAAGCAGGCTCAACCAACCACGAAGGTAATAGGCGCGAACAAGCGTGGGCGGAGACCCGTCGCCGGAGGCGAGCAGCGGTTCGAGCCAGCGCAGACCCTCCGTGGTGCCGTGCGTAATCCAGTAGTACTTCATCGAGGCCGCGATATCCAGCCCGCGGGCAGAGTCGCCGCGCACCAGGCATTGCTGAAGCACCGCTCGGATGTTGTCGATCTCCAGCTCAGCCCACGCGAGCCACTCGACAAGCCGGTATCGAGCAAGGTCCGCAGATCGCAGGCAAGTCGTCCGGTAATACTCGAGGCAGCGCTCTTCGAGAAGTTCCTCCTCATGTGCATCACCCAACTTCAGGCGGGCGTATTCGCGCAGTGTCTCGTGCAGTCGATAGCAGGCGAGTCCCCTGACGTCCTCTTTCGTCACCAGCGATTTGTCGACGAGGGCCGACAGGATGTCCAAGGCGCCCGTGGCGGGCACCTCATTGGAGGTGCAAACCGACTCGACATCCTCAAGGGTGAATCGACCGGCGAACACGCATAACCGCCTGAACAGCATTTGCTCGGAGGCCGTCAACAGGTCGTAACTCCAGTCGATCGTCGTGCGAAGCGTCTGATGACGCGGGAGTGCCGCGCGGCCTCCGCCGGTGAGCAAGGCCAGTCGGTCGCTCAAGCGCTCGAGGATCTGCTCCACGCTAAGAACTCGGGTTCTGACCGCCGCCAGTTCAATCGCCAGCGGCAAACCATCGAGCCGGCGGCACAGCGCGACGACCGCGGCCTGGTTCGCGCCGGTGAGCTCGAACGTGCCCGATGCCGCCTCCGCCCGCTCACCAAACAGCATGACGGCTTCGTTCTGTCGCAGCTCAGCGAGCGGCTCCGTTCCGTCTCCTGGAGGGACCTGCAGCGGGGGGATGGGAATGACGTGCTCGCCCGGCACCTGGAGCGGCTCTCGAGTTGTTGTGATCACCGTCAGCCTGGGCGCGGCTCGAAGGATCTCGGCCACCAGCGGAGCGACATCTCCGAGAAGATGCTCACAGTTGTCGAGGACGAGCAACAGCTGCCTGTTTTGCAAGTCGGAGAGCAGGATCTGCAGCGGCTTCATGGCGGCCTGGTCTCGGAGGTCCAGGGCTGCGAGCAGGGCGTTGGTCACCAGCGCCCCATCGCGAACCTCGGCGAGCTCGACAAGCCAGGCTCCGTCCGCAAATCCGCGCTCGAGGTTGGCAGCAATCCGAAGTGCGAGTCGGGTCTTCCCGACCCCTCCAGGTCCCACGAGGCTGACGAGGCGGGCGGTCGTGAGCTTCTTTCTGATCTCGCCAAGCTCCCGCCGACGGCCGACGAAGCTCGTTGTCTCTGCGGGCAGATTGCCCAACCGTTGCTTAGGTCTGGCCATGGTGACTACGCATCGAACCAGTAATCCTGACGATTCGCGCCGCGGGCTGCGGCCTCAGGCTGACAAGTATGACGAAGGAGCTAGCGACCAAGCGAGTTGAGGTGACATTCGTCGGCCCGCTTCCGGCACGACAAATCGCGCGGGCGACGGGGGTCACGGAAGTGAAAGTCGACGGCCACTGGATGTCCTGCCTTGTTTGTGGAAGCTTTCAGCCATTTCTCGAGGCACTGCACGGTTACGAGGTCATAAGCCTGTCTTCCACCCCCGCACTTTCCAAAGGAGATATGTGATGTCACCAATCGCCTCACTCGACGCACAGCTGACGGAGTTGATCGAGTTCGTCTGGTCCTGCGAGGCTGCGGCCCGGACAGAAGCCCGCATCGATGCCGCGATTCGGTACGGGAACAACTGGGGCTCTAAATGAAGCCAATCACGTTGGGGAGGTGGTTGATTGCAGCTGCCTGAAGCACTCGCCGGGAACATCAAGTCGGTGGTCGTCGCCTCGATGGCCTTATCAAGGAGTTTCAAATGAGTCCACTCAGAAAGACAGCGTTTGCTGCGGGCGCGCTCTACCTGCTCAGCTTCGTCTCTATCCCGACCCTCTTTCTCTACAATCCGCTGCGCGCTTCCAACTACATCGTCGGGCACGGATCGAATACCGGCATGATCGTCGGCGTCATCCTGGAAATGATCGTGGCGCTCGCCGGTATCGGCACTGCGGTCGCGCTGTTCCCGGTGGTCAAGAGGCAGAACGAGGGAGCCGCGCTGGGCTTTGTCGCCACGCGAACCCTGGAAGGCGGCGCCATCCTCGCCGGCGCGGCCTGCGTCCTGTCGCTCGTAAGCCTCCAGCAGGCCGGAGTCGGAACGAGTGCGTTGGCCACTGGCCATGCGTTGATCAGCATGTATGACCGGATTTTCCTGCTCAGCCAGAGCTTCATTCCGGCCGTTAATGCACTGTTGATAGGCACGCTGCTGTACAAGTCGCGCCTGGTGCCACGGTGGCTTCCGCTGCTGGGATTCACCGGAGCGGCCCTTCTGGTCGCTGGCGACGGCGCCGTGATCTCCGGCCTCGCGGCGCAGCATGGCGCGGTTGCTGTCGCCTCGTTCCCGATCGCAATCTGGGAATTTTCGCTGGGCGTTTACCTCGTCGTCAAAGGCTTCAAGCCCTCCGCCATCACCGCCCTTTACAACCGACCTGTCGCGGTGGACAACCGTCCCCGGGTCGCTGTCGCGGCCGTCAGCTAAAGGGTTCCGGCAAGCCTTAGAACAACCTGGAGCCCGGCGCTGGCCGGGCTCCTTCTGAAATTCAAGGAGTCAAAGTTGAATTCAATCCTCGTCCGCATCGCCACGACAACCGTCGCCGCCTTGACGATCGTCTTCGCCGCCGCTTCCCCGGTTCAGGCTGCAGGCCTGGGTAATTGCAACGATAGCGGTGCCAGTACGCCCTGCTTCGAGAAGGTCTGGTCGGAGGGGCGCCAGATCAAGATGACGTTTGTCGACGTCAACCCGGCGCCTTCCAATGCCCCCACACAGAAGTTCTACGTCATGGCGCCAGAGACCCGCACCCCCCAGGGTTGGGTGCCCTTCCTGCACGACCACACCATCGGCGATGTGTCTGCGCAGAACCATCGCGACTACCTTGGCAACAATCCCGTTCGCTACCACGCCTACTTCGTCCTCTGCAGTGCTCTGGGCATCTCCACCGGCAGATGCGTGCCTGCGATCACCTCAATCCCCGGCCTTGGAACGATTCCTTTCGCCGCTAGAGTAAATGGGCACAAGCTGACCTCCGCCGGCGCCATAGAGTCACCGGCAAACTCCAGGTTCCTCGCCCTGGCCGACACGGGGGGAGAGATCATCGCCACAACCAACCGGCTGCAAGAAGACCAGTCCCGATAACAGGCCATACCTCCGGGGGGCGCGCCGCGGGCGCGGCCCCAGCAGGCAGCGAAGCCTTGGGTCCCCGCTCCAGGAGGACGTTCGCCTCTGATCGGAGCGGCCATCGACCGCAATAGTTGATGTGTGAGAGGCTCCCCATCCAGCATCGATCTCTACTGGCTCCCCCTTGGTGCAGGCGGCCGGTTCGTCCGGCTCAACGGGCGCATTTACGAGGCCCTCCACGCGTTCCTGGCGCGGAGGCGGCCGCAGGAGCTCTACCACTCGGCGCTCGTAGTGCGCGTACCTGAGGGACGCTTTGTCATCGAGAATGCCTGGCCGATCCCCGACGCCGACGGCGCATCGCGCGGTGTGGTCATTGAAGGCCCGGTCGGTTGCCGCTGGCTGGCAGGTTTCCGTGTGTTTCGCTACGAGGTCCGGCGCTGGCGGGACGGGGTCATCGCAGACGCCAATGAGGCGGTTGACAGCCCGCGGCGGCTAAGTGACGATCCGCTTGAGGCGCGTCGTTTACTCGACCT